>NZ_JBHFJB010000038.1:41089-57479 GCF_057334555.1 Pseudomonas sp. AGC41 | reverse complement strand
CGGGGTATAGCGCAGTCCGGTAGCGCGCCTGCTTTGGGAGCAGGATGTCAGGAGTTCGAATCCCCTTACCCCGACCATATTAAAAATCCTCGTATCGAAAGATACGGGGATTTTTTTTGCCTGGCGGAAAGCCGCTTGCCTTCAAGTCATCATACAACTTGCCGATAACCCGCCGACAGGGGCATGAACGATCGCCCTCTCTTCAGGCCGATAACAAGAAAAGGCGCCCGTTATGTTTCTTCGTCAGTTGAATATCGCCCGCCGTGCCGCGCTGGGTTTTGCCTTGATCGCCGTGCTGGTCGCGCTGCTCGGCGTATTTGCGCTGGGGCAGATGTCGAGTATTCGCGACAGCGAGGTCGCGGTGGAAACCCAATGGCTGCCGA
The DNA here is from genome assembly GCF_057334555.1 of Pseudomonas sp. AGC41. NCBI lineage: Bacteria > Pseudomonadati > Pseudomonadota > Gammaproteobacteria > Pseudomonadales > Pseudomonadaceae > Pseudomonas > Pseudomonas sp. AGC41. The sequence goes on along the minus strand of NZ_JBHFJB010000038.1, from coordinate 57,096 downwards.
GCATCCGTGGCGGTGACGAAATCCGCGAATTGATGCTGCGCATCCGCACCATTTCCCTGCGCATGGCCTTGGATGAAGACCCGAAGAACATCCCGGTATATCGCGGACAGATGGATACCCGCGACAAGGAACTGAGCGAGAAAATCGCCAGTTACGACAAGCTCGTGGTGACACCGGAAGGCAAGGCGCTCTACGAGCAGTTCAAGCAGACCTTCACCGCCTACCGCGCGGGGATCGCCCAGTCGTTCACCCTGGCGGAGCAGGGACGGCGGGATGAATTGATCAAGTTGTTGCTGGTGGACATGAAAACCGTGGTGGATGGCTCGGGCAAGCAGCTCAACGACCTTGCGCAACTGTTCTCCAGACAGGTGTCCATCGAGAGCCAGAAATCCCAGGAGCACTACGTCAACTCGCGGATGATCGTCAGCCTGTTTGTGGTGCTGGCAGCTCTGGCCACGGTGGTCCTGGCAATGCTGCTGACCCGCAGCATCGTCAAGCCGTTGGGCGAGGCGCTTACCGCCGCGGAGAGCGTGGCCCGCGGTGACCTGACCCGGCCGATCGAGACCCACGGCAACGATGAAGTGAGCCGCCTGCTCAAGGCGTTGGCCACCATGCAGCAGAACCTTCGGCAAACCTTGCAGGGCATCAGCGGCTCGGCGACGCAACTGGCGACCGCTGCCGATGAGCTGAACGCCGTCACGCTCGACAGCACTCAAAGCCTGCAACAGCAGAACAACGAAATCGAGCAGGCCGCCACCGCGGTCACCGAAATGACCACCGCCGTGGAAGAGGTCGCGCGCAACGCGGTGTCCACCTCCGATGCAACACGCCAATCCAGCGAGTCGGCGATGTTGGGCCAGGAGCGGGTCAGCGATACCGTCAACGCGATCAGCGCCCTCGCCAGCGATGTGCAAATCACCGGCGGCCTGGTGCAATCCCTGGCCAGCCAATCCCAGGACATCGGCAAGGTGCTGGACGTGATCCGGGCCATTGCCGAGCAGACCAACCTGTTGGCGCTCAACGCGGCCATCGAAGCGGCGAGGGCGGGAGAGAGCGGCCGTGGTTTTGCCGTGGTCGCCGACGAAGTCCGGGCATTGGCCTATCGCACGCAGCAATCGACCCAGGAAATCGAGCAGATGGTCCAGGGCATGCGCAGCGGTGCCACTCAGGCCCTGGATTCCATGCAGGCCAGCTCCAGCCGTGCGGCCAGTACCCTGGCCATGGCCGAGCGCGCGGGGGAGGCGCTGCAAACCATTACGGCGTCGGTACATCAGATCCATGAGCGCAACCTGGTGATCGCCAGCGCCGCCGAAGAGCAGGCACAAGTGGCCCGCGAGGTGGATCGCAACCTGGTCAATATCCGTGATTTGTCCGTGCGCTCGGCCACTGGCGCCGACCAGACCAGCGCGTCCAGCCATGAACTGTCGCAGTTGGCGAACTCGCTGCGCACGATGGTGCAGCGGTTTCAGGTTTGATCGATCGCCGCTTGGATCGGGTTTTGGCTGCACTGCCGTCTTCGCGAGCAGGCTCGCTCCCACAGGATGACCATGATCAACTGTGGGAGCGAGCCTGCTCGCGATAGCGGTGGGTCATTCAACCTCGGTTCCGGTGGCTCAATGCAACTTCAACCGAGGCTCGGTGCCGCGGCCGATCTTGCTGCCCAGCATCAGCATCGCCGTGCGGAACATGCCGTAAAGCGCCATCTGGTGCATGCGATACAGCGACACGTAGAACATCCGCGCCAACCAGCCTTCGAGCATCACGCTGCCGGTGAGGTTGCCCATCAGGTTGCCGACCGCCGAGAAGCGCGACAGCGAGATCAGCGAGCCGTAGTCGGTGTATTTGTATGCAGGCAGGGCCTTGCCTTCGATCCGCAGCTTCAGCGATTTCGCCAACAGCGAGGCCTGCTGGTGCGCGGCCTGGGCGCGGGGCGGAACGTTGCGGTCGCTGTCCGGTTGCGGGCAGGCGGCGCAGTCGCCAAAGGCGAAGATATTCTCGTCGCGGGTGGTCTGGAGGGTAGGTAGCACCTGCAGCTGATTGATCCGGTTGGTCTCCAGACCGTCGATGTCCTTGAGGAACTCCGGCGCGCGAATCCCGGCGGCCCAGACTTTCAGGCTCGCGTCGATCACCTTGCCGTCTGCGGTGATCAGGCTGTCGGCAGTCACCTGACTGACGGCCGCGTTGGTCATGACCTTGACCCCGAGTTTTTCCAGGGTCCTGTGCACTGGCCCGCCGATCCGCTCCGGCAGCGCCGGCAAGACCCGCGGACCGGCCTCGATCAGAGTGATGTGCATGTTTTCCGGTTTGATCCGGTCCAGTCCATAGGCGTGCAATTCGTGGGCGGCATTATGCAGCTCGGCTGCCAGTTCGACACCGGTGGCGCCCGCGCCGACAATCGCGACGCTGATGCGCTCGACCACGTCAGTCTGCCCGGCATGGGCACGCAGATAGTGGTGCAGCAACTGCTGATGGAAGCGCTCGGCCTGTTTGCGAGTGTCGAGGAACAGGCAATGCTGCGCCGCGCCCTCGGTGCCAAAATCATTGGTGGTGCTGCCGACCGCGATCACCAGCGTGTCGTAGCCCAGCTCGCGGGCCGGCAACAACTCCAGGCCTGCTTCGTCGTAGGTGGCGGCCAACTGGATGCGCTTGCGCTCACGGTCCAGGCCGCTCATGCGCCCGAGCTGGAACTCGAAGTGGTTCCATTTCGCCTGGGCGACATAGTTGAGTTCGTCTTCGGAGGAATTCAGGGAACCGGCGGCCACTTCGTGCAGCAAGGGTTTCCAGATGTGGGTCAGGTTCGCGTCGACCAGCATCACACTGGCCGTGCCGCGCTTGCCCAGAGTCTTACCCAGACGGGTAGCCAACTCCAGACCGCCGGCGCCGCCGCCAACGATGACAATACGATGAGTCATGGGGATATCTCGCAAGGCTAAAGGAATTCGGTGCCGTCACCCGCGCGAGCTTCATGCGGCTCATAGCGTCAGGTAACTGATCAATCGGCTCAACAGGCCCAGGCCAATCGTGATGGCCAGTACCACCACCAGGAGCATCCACGGCCGGAAAGGCCGGCGCTCGACTCGGTGCTGGGACAGTTGCAGGTACTCTTCGACATGCTTCTGGTCTTCTGGGTTCAGGCGGCTGGTCATAAAGGCCTCGTCAGGTAGACGTTGCGAAAGGTGCAGACGTTACAGCGTCCGGCTATCCGGCATTAAAAGCAGCGTAGCCGGTTGCCGGGACGGGTTCGACGATCAGGCTGTCGTCCAGGCGAATGATTCCACTTTTTAACACCCGGGCGGTGATTCCGCCATGGCCGCGTACCGCCTGGAACGTGCCTTCGCCAAGGTTTCGCTCAAGTCGCGCGCAGGGTTGGCACCAGCCGGTGGTTTCGAAGATCGCCTGGCCGATGCGAAAGCGCCGGCCCTTGAGGCTGAACAGGTTGATGCCGCTGACCACAATGTTGCGGCGCAGCTCCTCGGGACGCACCGGGTGTTCCTCGGGACGGCCCATCAGCGAGCTGATCACGGCCAGGTGTTCCCATTGGATCAACGTCACTTGCCGCGCATTGCGCACGCCTGGGCGAGCGTGATCGCCGGTCAGGCCGGCTTCCAGTCGTGCCTCGACGGCGTCCAGCTCGATCATCGGTGCATGCCCTGCGGGGCGCACGCCGATCCAGCGTACCCGGCCCCGCTGCGGCACGGCGGCGATCAGTTCCTGTAACGGGCTCAAAGGCTGATCCCCACATCGAAGACGATGCTGCGGCCCAGGTTGCCCCGCAGGAAGTCGGGTGCATCGGGATGGGCGAACAGCACGCGGGCAAAGGTCGGGCCCACCAGCGACAACGAGCGCCACCCTTGGCGCAGGTACTCGGTGGGCGGCGGGAAATGGCTGTTGAGGTCGAGGACTTCGCGTTTGAGGCTGGCAAAAGCGATGATATCCAGTTCCCCCAGGTCCATGCCGCGCTCGGTGTAGTTGTGAGCCTTCTTACGCAGGGTCGGGGCCAATCTCATCAGGAACTCGTTGGCCGGAATCCGCCGTGGCTTGGCCTCGCGACGCACCAGTTGGCTCAGGGAAAAGGCGCTGCGGCGGCGTTGCAGTTCGTCGCGCCATTCATCATTGAGACGACGGCCTTCATCGAGGACAAAAAACACTTCGAAATTGGCGTCGCGAAACAACACGTCCGGCGGCTCCCCGGCGGGCGCGAACTCATCGGCGCGATAGGGCACGTTGAGCCCTTGCAGCAGGCGCTGGCAGACCCAACGCTCACGCTCCCATTTGCGGGCGTTGGAGAGGAAGGCGTTGGCTTGCTCGGCCGCGATGGTCAGCAAGCGTAAATAATCGGAGTCATCCATGAGCCCAAGCTTAGCGTTCAATTACGACAAGCCGAAAGCGTTGCGTTGATTAATCGCGGTTGGGCGGGGGTGTAGACTGCCGGCTTGAATCTCAGGGTGCTCATGGAGTCTCTGATGCAAGGGCAAGCCAAAGGAGTAGCTCGATGATCGGTGCCGAATTGCTCTCGACGCAGACCCTGGCGGTCGGCTGGCTGATCTACGTGCCGGTGTTGGCCTGGGCGCTGGCCAAGGCACCGTGGGTCGAGCTGTTTACCGACAATCGCCGCCAGCATCTGCTGTTCGGCACGGTGTTCGCGCTGTTCATGTTGTGGATGGTGCGACGGGATTTCGATACCGGGGTTTCATACCACTTCATTGGCCTGACCGCCGTCACCTTGTTGCTGGACTGGCCGCTGGCGATCCTTGGCGGGCTCTTTGCCCAGCTTGCGCTGGTGCTGTTGGGGCGCCAGGACATGATGGCCGTCGGGATCAATGGCGCGCTGCTGGTGCTCCTGCCGGTTCTGGTCACGGAATGCTGCGCGATCCTGGTGGAGCGTGCCCAGCCGCGCAATCTGTTTGTGTATATCTTCTGTTCGGGATTTCTCGCTGCCGCGCTGTCGGCATTGGCGTGCCTGCTGCTGGGGCTTGGTCTGCTGTGGCATGACGGCATCTTCGCGATGCCTTATTGGCTGGAGGATTTCATCGGCTATCTCTGGCTGATGATCTTTCCCGAGGCCTTCATCAACGGCATGGTGGTCAGCGCGCTGGTGGTGTTCAGCCCCGAATGGCTGGAAACCTTCAACCGTACGCGCTACCTGTCGGCCCCCTGGAACGATGACGACAAGCCTTGATTCACTTCAAGGCTGCACCGCCTTCAGGCCCTCATGCTGTGGAAGACCTAGTGATGGGAGCGAGGGTTGAAGTCTTCGCTGAACAATTCATCTTCGGCATCCGGTGCGACGGGGATCTTGTGTTCCTCCGACGCCCAGGCGCCCAGGTCGATCAGCTTGCAGCGATCGGAGCAGAACGGCCGGAATTTGCTTTCCGGGGTCCATTCGACAGGGGCGCCGCAAGTTGGGCAGTCAACGGTTGGGGTTTGGCTCATGGTTGGCCTCCACGCAAAGTAAGGTAGAAGTGATGCAGGCGTTCGACCTCGCTGTGCAGCCAGGCGAGGTCGCGGTCGTTGACCACCACATCGTCGGCATGGCTCAGGCGGTCCTGGCGACTGGACTGGGCTTTGAGGATCGCCTGGACTTGCTGTTCGCTGGTCTGGTCGCGCTGCAAGGTGCGTTCGATCTGCAATTGTTCCGGAGCGTCGATCACCAGGATCCGCTGGGTCATCGCGTACTGCCCGGATTCGATCAGCAGTGGCGATACCAGAATCGCGTACGGCGATTGCGCCTGGCCCAGGTGGTGGACGATTTCTTCGGCGATCAGCGGATGCAGCAATGCCTCCAGCCAGCGGCGTTCTTCGGCATTTTCGAAGATGAGCCTGCGCAGCGCTGCCCGATCGAGCGTACCGTCTGCCTGCAATACACCAGGACCGAAGTGTTCGCTGATCTTTGCCAGCGCCGGGCGCCCGGGCTCAACGACCCAGCGCGCCGCATGGTCGGCGTCGATGACGTGCACACCCAGGTCGATGAAGTGCTCGGCCGCCGCGCTCTTGCCGCTGCCGATGCCACCGGTCAGGCCGAGGATCCAGGGGTTTTTCGCAGAGCTGTTCATTAGAACCCGACTGACTGCCAATAGAAGTCGGTTATTTGACCACCCCAGAGCAAGGCAATCCAGCCGGCAATCGCCAGATAAGGTCCGAACGGGATCTGGGTCGATGTCGGCGCGCTACGCGTGCGTAGCACAATGACGCCGATAATGGCACCAACCAGTGACGACAGCAGCAGCGTCAGCGGCAGGATCTGCCAGCCGCCCCAGGCACCGAGCATCGCCAGCAGCTTGAAGTCGCCGTAACCCATGCCTTCTTTCCCGGTCAGCAGCTTGAAGACCCAGAACACCGACCACAGCGCCAGATAGCCGGCCACCGCCCCCCACAATGCCTGGTTCAGCGGGACGAACAGCCCGAAGCTGTTGACGATCAAGCCCAGCCATAACAAGGGCAGCACCAGGGAATCGGGCAGCAACTGGTGCTCGGCGTCGATCAGGCTCATGGACAGCAGGCCCCAGCTCAGCAGCATCACCATGGCGGCCTGCCAGCCAAAGCCGAAATGCCAGGCAATGAATGCCGACAGGGCGCCACAGGCCAGTTCGGTCAGCGGGTAGCGCTTGCCAATGGGCGCGGCGCAGCTGGAACAGCGGCCGCGCAACATCAGGTAACTCAACAACGGAATATTTTCCCAGGCGCGGATGCGATGGCCACAATGGGGACACTGGGAGTGGGGCAGCATCAGGTTGTAGACCGGACCGGGCGCGTCGGCCTGCAGGCCGAGCAGGTCCTGGGCTTGCAGGCGCCACTCGCGATCGAGCATCTTCGGCAGGCGCCATACCAGCACGTTGAGAAAACTGCCGATGATCAACCCGAGCAGCAGCGCTGTCAGTACGAAGGCCAGCGGATAAAGCACAAAGAATTCGCTCAGGGGCATGTCAGATCGCAGAGCCGAGTTGGAAGATGGGCATGTACATCGCAACCACCAGGCCGCCGACGACCACCCCGAGGATCACCATGATGAAGGGTTCCATCAGGCTGGTGAGGTTGTCCACCAGATTATCCACTTCGGCCTCATAAAAACTCGCCACCTTGTCGAGCATGTCGTCCAATGCCCCGGACTCCTCGCCAATGGCGGTCATCTGGATTGCCAGGTTCGGAAAAATGCCTGACGTGCGCATGGAGAAATTCAACTGCATGCCGGTCGAGACATCCTGCTTGATCCGCTGCACGGCGCGCTTGAATACCACGTTGCCGGTGGCGCCCGAGACCGAATCGAGGGCTTCGACCAGCGGCACGCCGGCGGCGAACGTGGTCGAGAGCGTGCGCGCGTAACGCGCCACGGCGGACTTGTACATCAAGGTCCCGACCAAGGGCAGCTTGAGCAGCCACTTGTCTCGCCAGTCACGAAACGCCTGGGAGCGCTTGAGGGCATATTTCACCCCGAAAAATCCGCCCACCACTCCGCCAAGCAGCACCCACCACCAGTCTTGCAGGAACTCCGACAAACCGATGACCATCAGGGTGAAGGCCGGCAATTTTGCGCCAAAGCCGGAAAATACCGACTCGAACTGCGGCACGACCTTGATCAGCAAAATGCTCGTGACCACCGCCGCGACGGCGATCACCGCCGCGGGGTAGGTCATGGCTTTTTTGATCTTGGCCTTCAGGGCTTCGCTCTTTTCCTTGTAGGTCGCGACTCGGTCCAGCAGCGTGTCCAGGGCGCCGGCCTGCTCACCGGCATCGACCAGGTTGCAGTACAACTCGTCGAAATACTGCGGACATTTGCGCAGCGAGGCGGCGAAGCTGTTGCCGGCGGCGACTTCCTGCTTCACCTCGTCCACCAGCTTGCGCATGTTGGCGTTGTCGAAGCCTTCGCCGATGATGTCGAATGCCTGCAGCAGCGGAACGCCGGCCTTGAGCATCGTCGCCATCTGGCGGGTGAAAAGCGCGATGTCCAGCGGCTTGATGCGTTTGCCCTTGCTGAATATCGAGGTGGACTTCTTGCGTACCTTGCCCGGGTTGATGCCTTGCTTGCGCAACTGCGCCTTGACCAGTGCCGGGCTCTGGCCGGTCAGTTCGCCGGACATTTTCGTGCCTTTGCGGTCCTTGCCTTCCCACGTGTAGACGTCGGTTTTTACTGCCTTGACCGCCATGCTCAATCCTTGGTGACCCGGTTGATTTCTTCGAGACTGGTGACGCCTTGCATCACTTTGACCAGTCCCGAGGTGCGCAAGTCATTAAAGCCGTCCTTGCGCATTTGCAGGTCGATTTCTAGGGAGTTGCCTTCGGCCATGATCAGCCGCTGCAGCTCCGGCGTGTTCTTGACCACTTCGTAGATCCCCACGCGACCCTTGTAGCCGTTGTTGCACTGTTCGCAACCGACCGGCTCATAGATCGTGAATGAGCCGATGCGTTCCCGCGGGAAACCTTCCTTGAGCAGGGTTTCCTCGGGAATCTCGATGGATCTGCGGCAATGCATGCACAACTTGCGCGCCAGGCGCTGGGCGATGATCAGGTGCACTGCCGTGGCGATATTGAAACCGGGGATGCCCATGTTCTGTAGCCGGATCAGGGTTTCGGCGGCGCTGTTGGTGTGCAGCGTGGACAATACCAGGTGCCCGGTCTGGGCCGCCTTGATGGCGATCTCGGCGGTTTCCAGGTCGCGGATCTCGCCGACCATGATCACATCCGGGTCCTGGCGCAGGAACGAGCGCAGTGCATGGGCGAAATCCAGCCCCTGGCGCGGATTCACGTTGACCTGGTTGATGCCTTCCATGTTGATTTCCACCGGGTCCTCGGCGGTGGAAATATTGATGTCCACGGTGTTGAGGATGTTCAAGCCGGTATACAGCGACACGGTCTTGCCCGAGCCGGTCGGCCCGGTCACCAGAATCAGCCCCTGGGGTTGCTTGAGGGCGGCCATGTACAGGTCTTTCTGTTCCGGTTCGTAGCCCAGGGCGTCGATGCCCATTTGCGCGCTTGAGGGGTCGAGGATCCGGATCACCACTTTTTCTCCCCAGAGCGTGGGAAGGGTATTGACCCGGAAATCGATGGACTTGGTCTTTGACAGGCGCATCTTCAGCCGACCGTCCTGGGGCTTGCGCCGTTCGGAAATGTCCAGGCTCGCCATGACCTTGAGGCGCGCGGCAATGCGGTTGGCCAGTTGGATGGGCGGCTTGGCGACTTCCCGCAACATGCCGTCGGTGCGTACGCGTACCCGATAGGTCTTTTCGTAGGGTTCGAAGTGCAGGTCGGAAGAGCCGCCCTTGATCGCATCCAGCAGCATTTTGTTGACGAAACGCACCACCGGCGCATCGTCGCCGTCCTGGCCCGCGATCGAGTCCTGCTTGCGGTCGTCGATCGACTCGATGTCCAGACCGTCGAGGTCGACGTCGGCCATGCCTTCCAGGCCCGTGCTGCTGGACTCGAAGAACTTCTCGATGGCATCGCTGAGCTTGTCGTCCTCCACCAGGATGGCTTCAGTGGTCAGGCCGGTGCTGAACTGGATGTCGTTGATGGCCTGGTGATTGGTCGGGTCGGAAATGCCCACGTATAGCTTGTTGCCACGCCGCCACAGGGGCAGGGCGTGATGCTGGCGCACCAGTTTCTCGCTGACCAGGCCAGCGGGCTGGTTGTCCTTGTCGAGGCTGTTGAGGTCCAGCAGGGCGATACCAAAATGCTCCGAGGCGATTTCCGCCACTTGGCGGCTCTGGACGAGCTTGCTCTGCACCAGATAGCTGACCAGAGGCGTGCGATTGCGCTGCGCCTGTTGGTAGGCCTGCTGCGCGCTTTGTTCAGTGATCAGTTCGGCCAGCACCAGTTGCTTGGCCAGGCCGCTGAGGGCGATGTCATTCATGGGAATACCGGTGGCGGACTGTTCATGATTTATAGCCTAGTCAAGCATCGGTGCCTCACCAGCGAGCAGAGGTGACAAAAAGCGTCAGATAGTGCGGTTGTTGGGGTAGGACGCTTCCAATCTGTAGCTGTAAAGCTTCGGCTGGCGGGGCCGCGGTGGTTGGCATGTGCCGTGCAATGCTCGTTTCATCGCATGAGATCCGACTCATGCACGGGAGATGACTATGAACAGGCAAAAGGGTTTCACCTTGATCGAGCTGCTGATTGTGGTGGCGATCATCGGCATCCTGGCGACGTTTGCGTTGCCGCAATATTCGAAGTATCAGGCGCGGGCGAAGGCGACGGCGGGGTTGGCGGAAGTGTCGGCATTGAAGGTGCCGTTTGAGGATGTCATGAATCAGGGGACCAGCCCAACCCTTGATAATGTTGGCGGCACGACGCCTACCAGCAACTGCACCATGAGCGTCTCCGGTACCGCATCAGCCGGAACGGGCACAATTGCTTGTACGTTGTTGAATGCACCAGCGCCTGTTCTGGGCAAAACAATTACTCTGTCCCGGTCCGCGCAAGGTGTCTGGACCTGCGGCTCTACTGCTGCTCAAGAGTTTCTTCCAGCAGGCTGTACTGGTGGGGCTGCTGCTGCTCCCGCTGCAGGAGCAGCTGGTTGAGGCTTGAGCGAGACCTATCCAAGCCCCGCACTCGCGGGGCTTTTTCGCAGATTGGGCCGGGAAAATTCGACCCGCAGATAAAGACTCAAGAATTCATATGCTTAGCACCCTGTCAAAACCCGCAACTTGCATGTCCCAAATCACCCGGTCATGCAAATTGCATGATTATGAAAAATGCCGCTTCGCTTAACTAACTGAATTTAAAGGAAAATCTTATTGTTTCAAAACTGGCACAGCCTTCGCACTACTCCTGACAACCTGCCGCGATGCACTTTCGGCAGTTTCTGAGAAAAACAGGAGTTACTCGTATGAAGAAGTTCGCTATCACTGCCGCTGCTGCCACTGCACTGACCCTGACCATGGCTAACGCATTTGCCGAGACCACTCAAGCGACTCAGGCACCGATGATGCTGGCTGCTGGCGAAGTGACAGAGGCTAAGGAAGACGTTTCCGACACCTGGATCACCACCAAGGTCAAAGCTGACCTGGTCACCGAGAAAGGCATTCCAGGCTCCGACATCAAGGTTGAAACCAACAAGGGCGTTGTGTCCCTGTCTTCGACCGCTGTCTTGAGCGATGCTCAGAAAGATACCGCCGTTGCAATCGCCAAGAAAATCAAAGGCGTCAAAGCTGTATCGGCTGACGGTCTGAAATCCGAGTAATACAAGGCTTCTCGCCTGAACGGGAGAAGGCACGGCACGCGGGCTGAGATATACGTGTGCCGTTGCTTTGGAGTTCATGCGAAAGGCCACACGGACGTGGCCATTACAGGCCCCCGGCATTCGTGCCGGGGGCCTGTTCTATTCTGGGGAGGAAAGCCTGGTGTACGGCCAGGAAACCGGGTTGCGCTTTTCGCGAGCAGGCTCGCTCCCACACTGGACCGAGTTTCGTCAGGCCAAAATGCAGTCCAATGTGGGAGCGAGCCTGCTCGCGAAGGCGCCAGCGCTATGCATGAGAAATGCCCGTCACAGAGGCACAATCACCGCCCACGCTTGCTGGTGATCTCCACCAGCCGATTCCCCACGAAGCGCAAGTATTGGTACATGCCGTTGTTGGGCCCGTAGGTCCATTCTTCCACCGGGTATTCATTCCGTCGATTGGCGCTGCGTTGATAGCCCAGGTCATCACGCGCCGTGGGCTCGCCACACTTCTGCAGCACTTCGCTGGAGCGATCACCGACGCTGATCAATTGGCTGCCGCAGCGCAGGGTCTCGGCGGCTGATGCATGGCCGGTCGCAAGCAGCAGAACCAAGCCGATTCCAGGCAGACACTTCATTTTCATTCGGCATCCAGATGCATTGGGGTAATGACGCTACCGTCGCTTTCGGCCTGACCGAGGCTGGCGTCGATGAAGTACACGCGGTCATCGGCCAGCTTGCCCTTGTCCACCAGGAAATCCTTGATGCTGCTGGCCCGTTCCTGCCCCAGTTCGCGCAACAGCAGATCACTGCCGCTCCAGAACTTGATGACCCCTTCACGGAGTTTGTCGAGGCGCGCCTGTTTATCCAGTTGCGTCCATTCGGCCGGTGGTTGGGTCTTCAGGCGAGTGCGGTAGATGCCTTCCAGCAGCGGGGCTTTTTCGTCTTCCGGTACCTGCAGCAACGAAGCTTTGGCCGGGACCTTGTCGCCCCTGCGCTGCAGCATCTTGTAGTAGTTGTACTGGTATTCGCGTTCCAGGCGCTGGGCGGCGAGCAGCGGGCCGTCGCTGCTTTCGGCGGCGGTGCCTTCGATCTCCAGCTTCAGCTCTGGCCGTTTGCCCAGGGCTTCGGACAACTTGAGCAGGGCGTTTTCGTTTTCCTTGCTCAGGTCACTGGAGCCCGGCGCGAACGCCACGCTGCCCAGGTCTTCCGAGCCGCCGCCGGCCACCAGCCCGCCGATCAGCTTGAACGGCGCTTGTGCCGCGCGGACCACCAGGTTGCGCAGGGTTTGCCAGACAATCGGCATGACGCTGAACTGCGGGTCGTTGAGGTTGCCGGAAACCGGCAGTTCGATGGAGATCCTGCCCTCGGAATCTTTCAGCAGGGCGACGGCGAGCTTGAGCGGCAGGCTCACGGCGTCCGGGCTGTCGACCTTTTCTCCTAGCTGCAACTGTTCGACCACGACTTTGTTGTCGGCCTGGAGCTGGCCCTTGGTGATCCGGTAATGCAGGTCGAGATTGAGCCGGCCCTTGCGGATGCGATAGCCGGCGAACTTGCCGGAGTACGGCGTCAGGGTGGTCAGCTCGACCCGTTTGAAACTGGTGGCGATGTCGAGGCTGGCCATCGGGTCGAAGGGGTTGACCGCGCCCTTGATCGTGACGGGCGCGTAGCGGTCGACCTTGCCTTTAACGTCGACGGTGGCGGGCTTGGCCTGGCGGCTGTCGATGGTGCCGATCTCGCCGTTGAGCTGCTGGACGGCTGTGGCGAAGTTCGGCGTCAGGCTGAAGTCGGCGAAATTGGCCGAACCGTCATTGATGGCGATTGCGCCGACATGGATGCCCAGCGGTTTTTCCTTGGGTGCCGGTTTGGCCGCGGTGTTTCTGGCCGGGGCGTCGGCGGGTTGTGGAATCAGCAGGTCGTCGACGTTGGTGGTGCGATCGTCGTTGATCATGAAGCGTGCATAGGGCTGGAACAGGTTGACCTTGTCGATCGACAGGCTGTCGCCATGCTGGTAATTGAGCCCTTGGAGTTCCAGGCGCTGCCATTTGAGGAAGTCACGGGTCTTGAGCGTGTCGAGGGTATGCAACTGATCGACCTGGGCGCGGCCGGTCACGGCGAACGCCAGCGGCTCGGTACTTTTCAGGTCTACCGCCAGATCGCTGCCGAGCATCCCGGAGCGTAGCTCCAGGCGGATGAACGGGTTGATGTAGGCCTGGGCGACCCGCAGGTCGATGTCCTGGGTCTTGAGGTTGAGCTTCGCGGTCACCGGGTTCAGATTGACCTCGCCATCGGCGAGCAGCTTGCCTTGTTTGCCCAGCCCGGTGTCCAGCTTGAGTTTGAAAGGCGAGCCGTTGAGGGTGTCGTAGTTCTGCAGGTCGAGGTTCAGCGGGCCGAGGTCCAGCGCCACGGCCGGCTGCGCCTGGCGGTCGGCCAGGTGTACCTGGTAATCGCGCAGTTGCACGTCCTTCAGCAGCACTTGCCAAGGCTTGCTCGGTGTTGTCGGCTCAGGCTTGGGCGAGTCGGCGGCTGCCGGGGCCGAGGCCGGTTCGGCCTTGACCTTGGGTTTGGCTGCCTGGCTGGCGAAGAGCTTCTGCCAGTCCAGCTGCCCGTCGGCTTCCCGAGCGGCCCAGGTCTCGAGTTTGTGGCTGCGGATCTTGCCCACGATGACCTGCTGCTTGGCCAGGTCCAGCGAGGTTTCGCTGACGTCCAGGCGCTCCAGCCTTGCCAGCGGACGGCCGTCGGGCGCCTTGATGGCGAAGGGCGCGACGCTGACCGACGCGTTGTTGAGCAGCAGCTCCGTGCCTTTGGCGAGGTTGAGCTTGTACTCGGTGCTGAGGTTCAGCACGCCGTTTTCCAGAACGAGCGGCACTGCGTCTCGCACGTAGGGCCACCAGGCTTTCATCTGTCCGTCGGTCACCTTGAGCGTGCCTTCGGAGGCGATCGGCGCAAGGCTGAAATTACCGGTCCAGTCGATCTGGCCGCCCTCGGGGCCGACGGCCACCAGGGTCATGTCGGCGCTGTCGTCGGGCAGGGTGCTGAGGTTCTTCAGCTCGAAGTCGAGGGTGTCATACAGGAACTCGATGGGTTCGCTGGGGCGCAGGTCCTGGAAATGCACGTAGCCGCTGGCCAGTTTGATTCGCTCGACCCGCAAGGGAAACGGCTTGGCGTCGGGATCCGCCGGAGTCGGTTCGCTGGGCGGCAGCTTGAACAGGCCCAGCAGATTCAGCTGGCCGTCCTTGGCGAACACGATCTCGGTCCTGGGCTTGTCCAGCTCGACGTCGGCCAGGTGCAGGGCGCCGGACCAAAGACTGTCGAGTTGCAGGTTGGCATAGAGCCGTTCGAAACCGACCTGTTCCTTGCCCGGCTCGCCGACCACCAGCCCCCACAAGGTCACTTCAAGGCTGAAAGGATTGAGCTCGATGCGCTGGATCTGGGCCGGCACCGTTGCGTGGACGGCCAGTTGCTGATTGGCGATCCGCAGGGCAATGCCCGGCAGTATCAGAAAACCCAACAGACTGTAGAGGGCCAGTGCGGTCAACAGGGCGCCGAAAGCGCGAATCAATCCTTTGGGCATGTGTGGCTTCATCTGGTGTGAATCGGAGTGCCTTGGAGTATGGCATGTGATTACGGTTCCGAAGCCACTGTCTTTTATGAGAATTGTCCGTTTTATTCGTGAGAATTCATGGGGCCTCAGAGCTGGAGGATCAACGTCTTGAGCGGCGGCTGCTGATCCTGCGAGGGAAAATCGCTTCCAGGTGTCAGCACGCTCCATTCGCGAACCGGGCGGCCGGCTTTTTCCGCACAGCGCAATACCTGCTCGCGCCAGTCGTCCATGGACACCTTCGCCAGGTTGTTACAGCAGATCAGTACGCCGTTTTCGGCGGTGGTGAGCAGTGCCGGCTTGAGCAGGCTTTGGTAATCGCGCAGCAGGTCGACTGTGCCGAAAGCGCTCTTGGCCCAGGCCGGCGGGTCGAGCAACACCAGGTCATATTGGCGTTGCTCCAGGCGCACGTAAGCGGGCAGTTTCTGTCCGCGACGTTGACTGATCGGCAGGCCGGCGAGTTGGCGAATCGCCGGGAAATAATCCGACTGGACGAATTCCATCGTCGGCAGGTCGGGATTGAGCAGGCCGTTTTCGCGGCCCACCGCCAGGTTGCCCTCGGCGAAGTCCAGGTTGCACACCTTGCGCGCTCCCCCCGCCGCGGCGCTCAGGCCGACGCCGCAGGTATAGGCGAACAGGTTCAGCACGCTTTTGTTCCGGCTGTGGTCCTTGACCCAGCCCCGGGCGTTGCGCAGATCGAGAAACAGCAACGGATCCTGCCCGGCGTGACGCCCGCGAACCCGGTAGTTCAGCCCCCATTCATGGCCAACCAGGTCTTGCAAGGCAGCCTCGTCAGCCTGGTAGACGCTGTCCTGGCGGTCGATGCGCGAGTTGCCCCGGGCGCGGTCGTTGTAGACCAGCAGGGTATCCAGGCCCAGGTGTTGATTGACGATGGCGTGCAGTTGCAACAGGGCCTCGCGCTCCAACGACTGGTGAAAACTCTGCACCAGCAACTGCGGGCCGTAGCGGTCGACCGTCAGGCCGGGAGCGCCTTCCTGGCTGCCGTGGAACAGGCGATAGCAATCGGTGCCCTGCTGATGCAGTTGGCCAAGCAGGTCCTGACGCTGGTCGAGGGCGGCGCGCAGCGCCAGATTCAAGGAAGACATGCCGGGCGCGCCTTAAGGAAATGAGGCGCGGGAGTTTAGCAGTTATGGATACTCGGGTTGTCTGCAGGTTTGAGTCAGGCAGCGCTTTTTGTGGGGGGGGGCTTGCTCCCGCTGGGGTGCGAAGCGCCCCCTGTTTTCCAAGGGGCGATAG
>NZ_JBHFJB010000038.1:38964-41069 GCF_057334555.1 Pseudomonas sp. AGC41 | reverse complement strand
CCCCCCCCCCCCCCCCCCCCCCCCCCCCCCCCCCCCCCCCCCCCACGGGGGTTATGTTGTCTCAGCGGTTCAGGCGTGTGTCGATCAGGCCCTCCACCACGCTCGGATCAGCCAGGGTCGAGGTGTCGCCCAGGCTGTCGAGCTCGTTGCAGGCGATCTTGCGCAGGATCCGCCGCATGATCTTCCCCGAGCGAGTCTTCGGCAGGGCCGGCGCCCACTGGATCAGTTCCGGCTTGGCAAAACTGCCGATTTCCTTGCTGACATGGGCCAGCAACTCCTTCTTCAACTCGTCGTTGGCTTCGACCCCGTTCATCGGCGTGACAAAGGCGTAGATGCCCTGGCCCTTCAAGTCGTGGGGATAACCCACGACCGCTGCCTCGGCAATGCTGTCGTGCAACACCAGCGCACTTTCCACCTCGGCGGTGCCGATGCGGTGGCCCGACACATTGATCACATCGTCGATACGCCCGGTGATCCAATAGTCGCCATCTTCGTCGCGACGGGCGCCGTCGCCGGTGAAGTAGTAACCGGGGTAAGGCTTGAAGTAGGTGTCGACCATTCGTTGGTGGTCGCCGTAGACGCTGCGAATCTGCCCCGGCCAACTGGATTTTATCGCCAGTACGCCGCTGCCCGCGCCGCTGATCTCCTTGCCGACCTCATCCAGCAACACCGGCTGCACGCCGAACATCGGCCGGGTGGCGCAGCCCGGCTTGAGCCGTGGCGCGCTCACCAGCGGGCTAAGCATGATGCCGCCGGTTTCGGTCTGCCACCAGGTATCGACAATCGGGCAGCGTTGTTCGCCGACCACGTTGAAGTACCATTCCCACGCCTCCGGATTGATCGGCTCACCGACACTGCCGAGCAAGCGCAGGCTCTTGCGCGAAGTGCCCTGCAACGGCCCGGCGCCCTCGCGCATCAGCGCGCGCAGGGCGGTGGGCGCGGTGTAGAAAATATTGACCTGATGTTTGTCGATCACCTGCCAGAACCGCGAACTGTTCGGATGGCTTGGCACGCCCTCGAAGATCAGCGTGGTGGCGCCGTTCGCCAGTGGCCCGTAGACGATATAGCTATGGCCGGTGACCCAGCCGACATCGGCGGTGCACCAGAAAACCTCGTTGTCGCGGTAATCCAGCACGTACTTGAAGGTCATCGCTGCCTGCAACAGATAACCGCCGGTGGTGTGCAGCACGCCCTTGGGTTTTCCGGTGCTGCCGGAGGTATAGAGGATGAACAGCGGGTCCTCGGCGTCCATCGGCTCGGGGGGGCAATCGTCGCTCATGTCGTGCATGGCCTGGTGGTACCAGACGTCGCGCCCTTCGATCCATTCCACCTCGCCCTGGGTGCGCTCCACCACCAGCACGGTGCTGACGTCCGGGCAGCTTTCCAGCGCCTTGTCGACGTTGCGCTTGAGCGGTATGAACCGTCCGCCGCGCACGCCTTCGTCGGCGGTGATGACGGTGCGGCAATCGGCGTCGAGAATCCGGTCGCGCAGAGAATCTGGCGAAAACCCGCCGAACACCACCGAATGCACCGCGCCGATGCGGGTGCAGGCGAGCATGGCGTAGGCCGCTTCCGGGATCATCGGCATGTAGATGCAGACCCGATCGCCTTTTTTCACGCCACGGCTTTTCAGCACGTTAGCCAGGCGGCACACATGGTGGTGAAGTTTCTTGTAGGTGATCTGTGCCGATTCGGCGGGATTGTCGCCTTCCCAGATGATCGCGATTTGATCGCCGCAGGTGTCCAGGTGACGGTCGATGCAGTTGGCGCTGACGTTCAGCTTGCCACCGGCGAACCAGCTCGCTTCGCCGCTCTTCAAATCGTAGCGCTGGACGGTCTGCCAGGGCGTCATCCAGTCAAGAAAACGCGTGGCCTGCTCGGCCCAGAAGGCGCTGGGGTGCTCAATGGATTCGTTGTAGAGCCGCTTGTACTCGTCCTGACTCAATTGCGCAGCCCGGCGGACGGCATCGGCGTGGGGGTACTGGCTGATATCGAACATGACGGTTCCTTATTCTTGTTTTGCGACAAGACATAAAGATGCGCCGAGTAACTGGAGGGTTCAAGTCATGTGCAAAACAACTGTGGGAGGGGGGGGGGGGGGGGGG
>NZ_JBHFJB010000038.1:36317-38944 GCF_057334555.1 Pseudomonas sp. AGC41 | reverse complement strand
GCGATGGACCAGTTAACACGGAGGTTGACTGAAACACCGCCTTCGCGAGCAGGCTCGCTCCCACAGGGTTAGCGCAAACTTCGGATCAGCCGCGATGACGTCCGCGGAAGTAGCTGATCAGGCCCTGGGTCGAAGCATCTTCGGCCGGGCTCTCTTCGCTACCCACCAGACGGTTGTAGACGCCTTTGCCCAGTTCCTTGCCCAGCTCCACGCCCCATTGGTCGAAGGCATTGATGCCCCAGACCACGCTTTGCACGAATACCTTGTGCTCATACAGCGCAACCAGTGCTCCGAGGCGGCGCGGGCTGATGCGTTCGACCACCAGGGTGTTGCTCGGGCGGTTGCCCGGGATCACCTTGTGGGGGGCGAGCTTCTGCACTTCTTCTTCGCTGGCGCCTTTATCGC
Source organism: Pseudomonas sp. AGC41 (assembly GCF_057334555.1). Taxonomy (NCBI): domain Bacteria; kingdom Pseudomonadati; phylum Pseudomonadota; class Gammaproteobacteria; order Pseudomonadales; family Pseudomonadaceae; genus Pseudomonas; species Pseudomonas sp. AGC41. The sequence continues at coordinate 38,539 of NZ_JBHFJB010000038.1, read as the reverse complement.
GCAACTCGGCCTCGGCCTCGCTGCGAGTCTTGCCAAGCATCAGCGCCTGGCTCTGGGACAGGCAGTTGGCGTACAGCCACTGATGATGGTCGGCAACCGGGTTGAAGCTGACGATCGGCACGATGAAATCGGCCGGGATCAGTTGGGTGCCCTGGTGCAGCAATTGATGGTAGGCGTGCTGACCGTTGGCGCCTACGCCACCCCAGATCACCGGCCCGGTGTCGGTGGATACCGGCGTGCCATCCTGGCGGACGCTCTTGCCGTTGGATTCCATGTCCAGTTGCTGGAGATGCTTGGTGATGTTGCGCAGATAGTGGTCGTACGGCAGGATCGCGTGGCTTTGCGCACCCCAGAAATTGCCGTACCACACGCCAAGCAGCGCCAGCAGCACCGGCATGTTCTGGTCGAACGGCGCGCTCTGGAAATGCTGGTCCATGGAATAGGCGCCGGACAGCAGCTCCTTGAAATTCGACATGCCGATGGCCAGGGCGATCGGCAGACCGATGGCCGACCACAGCGAGTAACGGCCGCCGACCCAGTCCCACATCGGGAAGATGTTTTCTTCACGGATGCCGAAGGCCACCGCGGCGGCGTTGTTGCTCGATACCGCGATGAAGTGGCGATAGAGCTCCGCTTCCGAGCCACCCTGGGCCAGGTACCAGGCACGAGCGGCCTCGGCATTCTTCAGGGTTTCGAGGGTATTGAAAGATTTCGACGAGACAATGAACAACGTGGTCTCGGCGCGCAGCTTCTGGGCCAGCTCGTGGAACTCACTGCCGTCGATGTTCGCCAGGTAGTGACAGCGCACGCCTTTATGGGTGTAGGACAACAGCGCTTCGGAGACCAGCTGGGGCCCGAGGAATGAGCCACCGATGCCGATGTTCACCACGTCGGTGATCGGTTTTTCGGTGTAACCGCGCCACAGACCATCGTGAATGCGGCCGACCAGATCGGTAATCTGGTTCAGCACTTTATGCACATCGGGCATCACGTTGACGCCATTGACCAGCAACTTGTCGCCGACCGGCCGCCGCAGGGCGGTGTGCAGGGCCGGACGATTTTCCGAGGCGTTGACGATTTCGCCTTCGAACAACGCATCGATCGCGCCCTTGAGATCAACTTCGTTGGCCAGGTTCACCAGCAGGTCGCGGGTCTGGGCGTTGATCAGGTTTTTCGAATAGTCGAGAAACAGGCCGCAGCTCGACAGGGTGAATTGATTGAAACGCTGCGGATCGGCATTGAACGCTTCGCGCATGCTGAAATCCTGCATGGCTTTGCGGTGGTCATTCAGCGCTTGCCAGGCGGGCAGAGCGGTCACGTCATGAGGAGTTCGGTAATACGCCATCGCTGCGGGTTTCCTTTTACTTTGAACGGCCTTTTTAACACTGAAAATTCCGGCGCGGCCCGAGAAGGGCGTCCGGACAACTGCGTCGACACGATCGCCAGACGCAGGGCGACTACAGTAAACCTCGCGTTGCGATCTGTCTTGACTTTGTCTGACAGTTTCCCGGTACTTTTTTATACAACAGCGGGTGACAGGGGCCGACAGGCGGAACGCAGATTCCACCTGTGGGAGCGAGCCTGCTCGCGAAAGCGCTCTGGCCGATACGTTGAGAGTGACTGACACACCGCCTTCGCGACCAGGCTCGCTCCCACAGAAGAGGAGCGTGGGAGCCGTTGGATTCGGTCAGGCCACCTGGACCGGAATGGCGTTGCTGGTGTGGCTCAGTTCGTTGCCCGGCGCCATGTAGAGCATGCGCGGCTTGAAGTTGAGCAGCTCGGCTTCGCTGTAATGGGCGTAGGCGCAGATGATGACGCGGTCTCCGACCTTGGCCTTGTGCGCCGCAGCGCCGTTGACCGAGATCATCCGCGAGCCTTCTTCGCCACGGATGGCATAGGTGGTGAAGCGCTCGCCGTTGTCGACGTTGTAAATCTGGATCTGTTCGTATTCGCGGATGCCCGACAGGTCCAGCCACTCACCGTCAATGGCGCAGGAGCCTTCGTAGTCGAGCACGGCGTGAGTGACTTCGGCGCGGTGCAGCTTGGCCTTGAGCATGATGGCGTGCATGAGTGTTTCCTCTGGTCGGGTCCAAACGGCGGGCAGTTTGCCCGAAGGGTTGGGGGGCGGCAATACGCGCGGGATCTGCAGATACAGTCTGTCAGGCACCCCATGCTCCTGTGGGAGCGAGCCTGCTCGCGAAGACGGTGTATCAGTTGACGCT
>NZ_JBHFJB010000038.1:34301-36222 GCF_057334555.1 Pseudomonas sp. AGC41 | reverse complement strand
CCCACAGGGGCGCTGAGGTGTTCAGGCGGGCGTGCCGAGTTCCAGGTGCAGGTTGTCGATCAGGCGCGTGGTACCGAGGAATGCCGCCACCAGGATCACCAGGTCGCGATCCTCGTTCACGGCCGGACGCAAGGTCTTGGCGTGGCGGATTTCCAGGTAGTCGGGGCGCAGGCCAGCGGCTTCCAGTTGCTGGAGCTGCTCAGCGATGAGCGCCGGGTAATCCCGCTGCCCTTGCTGGATGGCCTCGGCGACCTGGCTCAGGGCACGATAGACCACGGGGGCCACGGCGCGCTGCTCGGGGCTGAGAAAACCATTACGCGAAGACAGCGCCAGGCCATCCTCGGCGCGCACGGTCGGCTCGCCGATGATCTGGATCGGCATGTTCAGGTCATGCACCAGCGCGCGGATCACCGCCAGTTGCTGGAAATCCTTCTGGCCGAACACCGCCAGATCCGGCTGGACCATGTTGAAGAGCTTGCTGACCACCGTCGCCACACCTTCGAAGTGCCCCGGACGGCTTGCCCCACACAGGCCTTCGGACAACTGTGGGACGCTGACGCGGGTCTGCCCGGCCATGCCATCGGGGTACATCTCCTCCACGCTCGGCGCGAACAGCAAATGGCAGCCGGCCTGGAGCAGTTTCTCCTGGTCGGCCGCGAGGGTGCGCGGATATTTTTCGAGGTCTTCGCCAGCACCGAATTGCAGCGGATTGACGAAAATACTCGCCACGACAAAATCGGCTCGCTGCGCCGCCTTGGTCACCAGCGCCATGTGCCCGCTGTGCAGGTTGCCCATGGTGGGGACAAAGGCGATGCGTTTGCCTTCGCCCCTGGCGCGGGCCACGGCGGCGCGGAGTTCGCGGACGGTCTTGACGGTGTTCATGCGGAAAATCCGTGCTCGGCGCCGGGGAAGGTCGCCGCCTTCACTTCAGCGACATAGGCGGACAAGGCTGCCTGGATAGTGGTTTGCCCGGCCATGAAGTTCTTCACGAACTTGGGTACGCGGCCGGTAATCGACAGCCCAAGCATGTCGTGGAGCACCAGTACCTGGCCGTCAGTAGCGTTACCGGCGCCGATGCCGATCACCGGAATTTTTACCGCCTGAGTGATTTCCTGCGCCAGCTCGCTGGGTACGCATTCGAGCAGCAACATCGCGGCCCCGGCCTGTTCCAGCGCAATCGCATCGGCACGCATCTGCCGCGCCTGGTTTTCGTTGCGGCCCTGGACCTTGTAGCCACCGAGGATATTCACCGCCTGGGGCGTCAGGCCCAGGTGTGCGCACACCGGGATACCGCGCTCGGCCAGCAGGCGAATCGAGTCGGCCAGCCACAACGCGCCTTCGACCTTGATCATATGGGCACCGGCCTGCATGAGCATGGCGCTGTTGGTCATGGTTTGTTCGAGGGTGGCGTAGGCCATGAACGGCAAGTCGGCGAGGATCAGCGCGTCGGTGTTACCGCGTTTGACGGCGGCTACATGGTAGGCCATCTCGGCGGTGGTCACCGGCAGCGTGCTGTCGTGACCTTGCAGCACCATGCCGAGGGAATCGCCCACCAGCAGCACTTCGATACCGGCCTCGTTGCAGGCATGGGCGAAGGTTGCGTCATAACAGGTCAGCATGGTGATTTTTTCACCTTTTTGCTTGAGACCTTGCAGCGTGGTCAGGGTAATAGCTGGCATGAAAAAGTCCTCATTAGGCGCTCGAATACAGGCGCACCTTCTATGCGTGGTGCTTGTAAGGCCTGAATTACGCCCATTAGCGCCGCGTTGGCGGCGACGGGACGCCTATAGTCGTGAGGAGCAACCGGGAAGTCAATTGGATGTGTTACCGGTGGGTGTTACCGAGGTTACTGATGCGTTTCAGCGTCGGGGCGTGTTTAAAAACTGACTGGCTGGTCCCTGATTTTTTGTGGGAGCGAGCC
>NZ_JBHFJB010000038.1:33321-34264 GCF_057334555.1 Pseudomonas sp. AGC41 | reverse complement strand
CGCTCCCACAGGGGATTGGTGTCAGTTCGCAGGCAAGCGTTCCAGGCCGACGAAGGGGCATGCCGCGAGGAGGTCCTTGAGCAAGCGCCCATCGGCCAGGCGCAGGTCAGCGGGCGCGAGTTCGGCCAACGGATACAGCACAAAAGCTCGGGCCTGCATATGGTAATGAGGGATTTTGAGGCGTGGCTCGTCGATCAGGCGGTCACCGAACAGCAGGATGTCCAGGTCCAGGGTGCGCGGGCCCCAGCGCTCGAGGCGCTCGCGACCCTGGCCGGTTTCGATGGCCTGTAGTGCATCAAGCAAGTCCAGCGGTGTGAGGCTGCTGTCCAGCGCCGCCACTGCGTTGGTGTAGCGCGGCTGGCCGGGGAGCAGCGAGTCGCTTTGATAAAACGCGGAGACACCCGCCAGCCGAGTTTCGGGCAGTCGCCCCAGGGCCTCGATGGCGCTGCGCAATTGTTCGGCGGGCTCGGCCAGGTTGCTGCCCATGCCGATGTAGATGCGTTCCATCGATCACTCGCCCGAGGCGCTTGGTACACCGGTACGTTTGCGCTTGGCGCCACTGCTGCGGCGGCGTTTGCGCGGGCCGCTGGCGCCATCATCCTTGCCGCTCAGTTCGCGAATCATGTCGCGGCGCTCACTGTCGTTGGCGTCCTGATAATCGGTCCACCATTCGCCCAGGCCATCGGTCTGTTCGCCGGCGCTTTCGCGCAGCAGCAGGAAATCGTAACCGGCGCGGAAACGCGGGTTGTCCAGCAGCAGATCGGCGCGTTTGCCGCTGCGCCGCGGCAGGCGCTCTTGCATGTCCCAGATCTCGCGGATCGGCATCGTGAAGCGTTTTGGAATGGCGATGCGCTGGCATTGCTCGGCGATCAGCTCGTGGGCGGCTTCCTGCATCGCCGGGATCGGCGGCATGCCGCGTTCCTGCAAGCGCAGGACCCGGGCG
>NZ_JBHFJB010000038.1:5000-33301 GCF_057334555.1 Pseudomonas sp. AGC41 | reverse complement strand
GGGCGGGCAGGGCGGGCCAGAGCAAGGCGGCGAACAGGAACGCCGGGGTCACCGGTTTGTTCTGCTTGATGCGCAGGTCGGTGTTGATCAGCGCTTCGCTGATCAAGGTGTGGGTGTAGGTCGGGTTGTATTCCAGCGCCTCGGCACTGGCGGGGAACAGCGGGTCGAACAACTGCAGGTCGACGAGCATTTCGAAGGTGTCTGCGGCGTGACCCGACAAGAACAACTTGAGCACTTCTTCGAACAGGCGCGCCGACGGGATTTCCCTCAGCATCGGCGCCAGTTCGCGAATCGGCAGGGCGCTGTGCTTTTCAATGCCGAAATCCAGCTTGGCGGCGAAACGCACGGCTCGCAGCATACGCACCGGGTCTTCCTGGTAACGCTGCCTGGGATCGCCAATCAGGCGGATAAGCCGGTTGCGGATGTCGTGAACGCCGTTGGCGTAATCAAGGATGCGTTCGCTGACCGGATCGTAATACAGCGCATTGATGGTGAAGTCGCGGCGCTGCGCGTCTTCTTCCAATGTGCCGTAGACGTTATCGCGCAGGATGCGCCCGCTCTCGTTGCGCGAAGACTGGTTGCTGTCTTCTTCTTCGTCGTTTTGCGGGTGGTTGGCGCGGAACGTCGCCACCTCGATGATCTCGCGGCCGAAATGGATATGCACCAGCTTGAAGCGCCGCCCGATGATCCGCGCGTTGCGGAACTCGGCTCGTATCTGCTCTGGCGTGGCGCTGGTGGCGACGTCGAAATCCTTGGGCGTGATATTCAACAGCATGTCGCGCACGCAACCACCGACCAGGTAAGCCTGGTAGCCGGCGTTCTGCAGGCGTTCGACGATGTTAACCGCGTAACGGCTGAATTGGGCCTTTTGCAACGAGTGCTGGCCGCTGTTGAGCACTTCAGGCGTGCTGCGGATGTGTTGCGTACGACGCAAGGGAGAACGGAATGACTGGAACAGCTTCTTCAGCATGGGATGCACTGTTTGAAGGAATATTCGGCCAAAAACGAGGAATGACCGCATGATGGGCGGGGATTCTAGCATTTAGTCGAGGGATGGTGTAGGACGCAGGAGTTTTGAGCTGCAAGCTTTAGGCGACAAGCTTGTAGGCTGCCGGGAAGGCGGAATGACAGAAACCACAAGGGGAGCCGAAGCTCCCCCAGAATTAGTTGCGTGCTCTGTTTTTATTATTGGTTTCGGGCTTCTTGTTTTTGTTGAGTGCCCACGTCACGAGGTTTCCCTTCGTGACCCTCCCAATCGGGAGCCAAGAGCAAACGGATTGCTTTGGTCGCTGTGTTGCAGTGATCAATCGATCCAACCAGTTCAGGCACCTGTCTTGAGACAGTTTTATTGTTCTCGGCCTGGTTGTGGGGCAAGCCCCAAATACAACGCCTCTCCAAAAGAATCAGTTAGCTGCGCCTCTCGCCGTCTTGTTTTTATTGTGCGTGAGTCGATTCGTCTTATTTTTATTGTCTTGTGTATTGCTTGTTATTGTTCTTGTACCAAAGCTATAGCAGGGTGCGTGCCAACTTTTGGAAGGCCCAGCGAAACCGGGGGTTCTATGGTTATAGCGGTTTTTTCGAGGCGAAAAAAAGCCGGGGCTTCGTTACCGTAAACCCCGGCATCTGTTACGTGAAAAAGCTGAGGTAACAGTTTTTTCACATCCTGCGGTGTTACCTGCGTGTTTCAGCTCTCGCTGGCGACGCCCGTCTTGCGGCGTGGGATACCCAGGCGCTGGCGGCGCTCCCACAGGCACTTGCGGCTCACGCCCAGCTTGCGCGCAAGTTCGGTCTCGGTCATGTGGTCCTGGTGCTCCAGGACGAAGTGCTGGAAGTAGTCCTCCAGCGACAGGTCTTCGGTGGGCTCGTGGCTGGTGTTGTTGGCGCCGCCGCCCTGTTGAGGGGCCAGGCCGATGAATTCTTCATCGTCCAGGTCACTCAATTCGATGTCGATCCCCAGCAGGTCGGCGGAAATTTCCGGGCTCTCGCACAGGATCACCGCGCGCTCCACGGCATTTTCCAGCTCTCGGACGTTACCCGGCCAGGCGTAATGACGAATGGCTTGTTCGGCGTCCGGGGCAAACTTCAGATCAGTGCGGTTGACCCGCGCGCTCTGGCGGGCGAGGAAGGCATTGGCGATCTCGTTGACGTCCGCGCCGCGCTCGCGCAGCGGTGGCAGCTTCAGGGCAATCACGTGCAGCCGGTAATACAGGTCTTCCCGGAACTGGCCGATTTTCGCCAGGCTCTTGAGGTCGCGGTGCGTCGCGGCGATCAGGCGCACATCGACTTTCTGCGACTGGACCGAACCGACTCGACGAATCTCGCCTTCCTGGAGGACGCGCAACAGCCGCGCCTGGGCTTCCAGGGGCAGCTCGCCGATTTCGTCAAGAAACAGCGTGCCGCCATCCGCCGCCTCGACCAGGCCGGCACGCCCTGCGCTGGCACCGGTGAAGGCGCCTTTCTCATGGCCGAACAGCTCGGACTCGATCAGGCTTTCCGGGATGGCCGCACAGTTCACCGAAATCATCGGCGCCTTGGCTCGGCGGGACAGGTTATGCAGCGCCCTGGCCACCAGCTCCTTGCCGGTGCCGGACTCGCCCTGGATCAGGACGTTGGAATCGGTCGGCGCCACTTTGCGGATCTTGCTGTAAAGGTCCTGCATGGGTGGGCAGGAGCCGATGATGCCGATTTCGCCATTGCTGTTGCTGGCGCCCGCCTTGCCTGGAGCCGCGGCTTTGCCGTTCGTCGGTTCCGAAGGCTGGCTGCTCGCCGTTTGTCGGTCACGCAGGATTCGAGCGACGGCCTGGAGCATTTCGTCGTGGTCGAACGGCTTGGCGATGTAGTCGACCGCACCCATTTTCATGGAGTCGACCGCCGAGCGCAGGCTGGCATAACTGGTCATGATCAGCACAGGCGTGCCCTGGCCGAGCTTGATCAACTCGGTCCCGGGGGCACCAGGCAGGCGCAGGTCACTGACGATCAGGTCAAACGTTGGAATGCTGAAACGCTCTTGTGCTTCCTGCACGGAACCGGCTTCGCTGACCTGGTACTGGTTGCGTTCCAGCAGGCGGCGCAAGGCGGAGCGGATAATTGTTTCGTCTTCGACGATCAAAATGTGCGGCATTGATTCGATTCTCTCGACGGTCTCAGTTCACAGCGGACGTCGCTTCGACATGACGCGGCAAGGTCACCCGGATACGGGTGCCGCGTTGGCTCTGAACATCGGCCGGGCTGTCGATGGTGATTTGTCCATAATGCTCTTCAACGATGGAATAGACCAGTGCGAGGCCCAGACCGGTGCCTTCGCCAGGATCCTTGGTGGTGAAGAAAGGTTCGAACAATCGGTCCATGATGTTCTGGGGAATTCCGCTGCCTTCGTCTTCGACGATCAAGTCGACCGTGTGTTCAAAGGCTTCGCTCTTGACTCGGACCGCGCTTCCGGCCGGCGAGGCGTCGCGCGCATTGGAAAGCAGGTTGATCAGCACTTGGGCAAGCCGCTGAGGGTCGCCATCGACCCAATGATCCGGGTCGCACAGGTTGAAGAACTGCACTTCGAAATTGCGCCGGTTGAGTGCCAGCAGGCCAATGGCGTCCTGCGCGACTTCGGCCAGGCATACCGGCTCGTCGTTGTGCTGGTGGCCACCGGCGTGGGCGAAACTCATCAACGATTGGACGATGCGCGACACGCGCTTGGTCTGTTCGAGAATCTGCCCGCTGATTTCCGTCAGCTCGCCGTCGTCCTCACGTTCTTCGCGCAGGTTCTGCGCCAGGCAGGCAATGCCGGTGATCGGGTTGCCGATTTCGTGGGCCACGCCGGCGGCCAGTCGTCCGATGCTGGCCAGGCGCTCGGAGTGAACCAGTTTGTCTTCGAGCATCTGGGTGTCGGTCAGGTCTTCCACCAGCAGCACCAGGCCGCTGTTGCCCGGCGCCAACGGCTCGTCGATCGCCGCCTTGTGCAGGTTCAGCCAACGGGTCTGGCCGTCGAGCGCCAAGTGCTGTTTGTGCAGATGTTCGTCCGGCAGATCGATGAAGCCTTGCAGCAAGCCTTTCCACGGCTCGCCCAGGGTGCTCAGGCGCGAGCCGACCACGCGCTGGGCGGCGATGCCGGTCAGCTCCTCCATGGCCTTGTTCCACATGAGGATTTCCTGGTCCTTGGCCAGCGAACAGACGCCCATCGGCAGTTCCTGCAAGGTCTGGCGGTGGTAGCGGCGCAAGGCATCCAGCTCGGCGGCGAGGCCAGTGAGGCGCGAATGGTAGTCCTCGAGGCGGCTTTCGATGAAGTGGATGTCTTCGGTCACGTAGTTTTCGCCGCCCGCCTTGTAAGGCAGGAAGGTTTCGACCATGTCCTGGGCCACGCTGGGGCCCATCAGGCCGGACAGGTTGGCTTCGATCCGGTCGCGCAAGCGACGCAACGCGTACGGGCGACGCTCATCGAACGGCAGGTAAAGATCGCGCAGGGCCTGTTCGACTTCCTTTTGTGCGGCCTTGGCGCCCAGCGGCTTGGCCAGTTGCGTGGCGAATTCCTGGGGCGAGGCGGCGTGCAGTTCGCGGCGTTGCGGGCGACGCACGTTATCCACGGCGCAGGCTTCGGCGGCGCTGGCTTCTTCACTGCTGGCGTTGGTGAACAGCGAAATCAAGGTGAACATCAGCACGTTCGCCGCCAGCGAGGCGATGGCTGCCATGTGCCAGCTGGTGTCGTCGAGCACGTAGATCATGTTCAGCAGCGGGATGTAGAAACCCTGCAGGTTGCCCAGCAGCGGCAACAGCATCGCGACCAGCCAGACCAGGATCCCCGCCAGCAGCCCGGCGATAAAGCCGCGGCGATTGGCGGTTGGCCAATACAGGACCGACAGCACGCCGGGCAGGAACTGCAGGGTGGCGACGAACGCGACGATGCCCAGGTTGGCCAGGTCCTGCCCGTCGCCCAGCATCAGGTAGAAACCATAACCGGCCATGATGATCGCAACGATCAGCGCGCGGCGGGTCCATTTCAACCAACGGTAGATGTTTCCTTCCGCCGGCGGCTGGTAGAGCGGCAGCACCAGATGATTGAGGGCCATGCCCGACAACGCCAGGGTGGTGACGATGATCAGGCCGCTGGCCGCCGACAGCCCGCCGATATAGGCCAGCAATGCCAGGGCCTTGCTGTTGGCGGCAATGCCGATGCCGAGGGTGAAGTACTCCGGATTGGTGCTGGCGCCGAGTTTCAGACCTGCCCACAGGATCAGCGGCACCGCCAGGCTCATCAACAGCAGGAACAGCGGCAGGCCCCAGCTTGCGCTGACTAGTGAGCGCGGGTTGAGGTTTTCGGTGAAGGTCATGTGGTACATGTGCGGCATCACGATTGCCGAGGCGAAGAACACCAGCAACAGCGTGCGCCACGGGCCTTCCTGCAACGGCGTGTGCAGGGCGGCGAGGGCGGTCTGGTTCTGCAGCAGCCAGAGCTCAAGCTGCTGCGGGCCATCGAACACGCCGTACAACGCGTAGAGACCGACGCCGCCGATGGCAATCAGCTTGATCACCGATTCAAAGGCAATGGCGAACACCAGCCCTTCGTGTTTTTCCCGGGTGGCGATGTGCCGGGAGCCGAAAAAAATCGTGAACAGAATGATCAGCGCGCAGAAGCTCAGCGCTACTCGGTGTTGCACCGGTTCGCGGGTCAGGATACTGATGGAATCGGCGACGGCCTGGATTTGCAGAGCGAGCAGCGGTAACACGCCGACCAGCATGAAGATCGTGGTCAGCGCGCCGGCCCAGGTGCTGCGAAAGCGAAAGGCGAACAGGTCGGCCAGCGATGACAGTTGGTAGGTACGGGTGATCTTCAGGATTGGATAAAGCAACACCGGCGCCAGCAGGAAGGCCCCGGACACCCCAAGGTAGCTGGACAGGAAACCATAGCCATACTGATAGGCCAGCCCGACCGTGCCATAAAATGCCCATGCGCTGGCGTAGACCCCCAGCGACAGGGTGTAGGTCAGCGGGTGGCGGATGATTGCCCGGGGGATCATGCCTCGTTCGCTGATCCAGGCCACGCCGAACAGCACCGCCAGGTAGCCGGCGCTGATCAGGATCATCTGGGTCAGGCTAAAGCTCATCGGCATCTTTTTGGCTCTGCAGGATGAAGGTCACGACGATCAGGATCAGCCAGAGCAGATACGGCCGATACCAGGCACCCGTGGCATCGATCCACCAATCCATGATGGCCGGGGAGAACAGGTAGATCCCGACTACCAGGAGCAGGACCAAGCGATAGATGTACATCCCGGCCTCTCTTTATTTATGCGCGTGCCCGAAAACGTGCGGCGATGGTAACGGATAGGCGGCAGGCTGCAAGGGCCGTCATGGTATTTGCGCTTCGGGCAGGGTGAGGACGCACGGGATCTTGCTCGCATCCCAGTGCCGAATGCCCCAGGCCTGCAGTTCGCGGGGGCTGGCTTCGAATAGCTCCGGGCCCGGTTGCTGGCCCAGTGCGCGCAATGCCCGTAACAGCAGCGGCGTGGCCTGGTCCGCTGTCAGCGGCGGTGAACGATAGGATTTGCCGAGCTTGTGCCCGTCGGGCTGGGTGATCAGCGGCACATGCAGGTAACGCGGTTGCGGCAGCCCGAGGAGTTCCTGCAGGTAGAGCTGGCGCGGCGTGGAGTCCAGCAGATCAGCGCCGCGGACGATATCGGTGACGCCTTGCCAGGCGTCGTCCAGCACCACCGCCAACTGATAGGCGTAGAGCCCGTCACGACGACGGATCACGAAATCACCGGCCTCACGGCCCAGATGCTGGCGAAATTCGCCCTGGACCCGGTCGGTGAAGTGATAGTCAAGCTCGGGGACGCGCAGGCGGATGGCGGCGTCCTTGGTGTCGTGGCCGGCGTTGCGGCATAGCCCCGGGTAAATACCCTGATACGGTTCCAGTTGCTTGCGCGAACAGGTGCAGGCGTAGGCCAGGCCTTGGCTGAGCAAGCGATCGATGACCAGTTGATAGGCTTCATGGCGGTCGCTCTGGCGGACCATTTCGCCATCCCATTCAAAACCATAGGTTTGCAGCGCATTCAGGATCGCCGCTTGCGCGCCGGGCTCTTCCCGCGGTGGGTCGAGGTCTTCCATGCGCAACAACCAGCGCCCGCCCGCGGCCCGGGCATCGAGGTACGATGCCAGGGCGGCGACCAGCGAGCCGAAGTGCAGGTGGCCGCTGGGGGTGGGGGCGAAGCGTCCGATGTAAGTGGTCATAGGGCGAATGTCATTGGGGTCAGGGCGGTAGGCAATCTCGACAACAAAGCATATCCCCTGTGGGAGCGAGCCGGCTCGCAATAGCGGAGTATCGGTCACATCAAAGCTGGCTGACCCACCGATTTCGCGAGCAGGCTCGCTCCCGCAAGGGGGTGTGCAGGAGGTGCGCAAACAAAAAACGGAGCGTATGAACGCTCCGTTTCGGTGACAGCCCCGGCGATTACTTGCCGACCTGTTTTTCCTTGATCTCCGCCAGGGTCTTGCAATCGACGCACATGTCTGCGGTTGGACGTGCTTCCAGTCGCTTGACGCCGATCTCGACGCCGCAGGACTCGCACCAGCCGTATTCTTCGTCTTCGATCAGTTGCAGCGTCTTGTCGATTTTCTTGATCAGCTTGCGTTCCCGGTCACGGGCGCGCAGTTCGAGGGCGAACTCTTCTTCCTGGCTGGCACGGTCGGCCGGGTCGGGGAAGTTGGCAGCGTCGTCCTTCATATGGTCCACGGTGCGGTCGACTTCCAGCATCAAGTCCTGTTTCCACTTGTTCAGGATCTTGGTGAAGTGCGCGCGCATCGGGGCGCCCATGTACTCTTCGCCCGGTTGTGGGATGTACGGCTCAAACCCGCTGAGCGACTGATTTTGATTCTGCTTTGCTTGGGTGGGCATGAATGGACCGCCTCTACTCTTGTAATCCACTACGCAGGATTGCTCCATCACCGACACCTGCCGGCCCTGCGGCTGCAAGCGGGCGAACTTACCAGATCAAATCGGGCCGCGCTACTCCCGGTTGTCGAGCCTGCGGCGGCCGGGGCCGGTAAAACGGGGCCGGGTTCGCTTCGGTGGGGGTGCAATCCTGCTCAATGCTTGATTCTAGTCAAGCCTGGGCCAATCGCTGGAACCATTTCCAGCGAACTACGGTAGGACCCTTCTGTAGTCGCGCTCGTTCCCGCACCGCTGCCTGAGTTGGGTAGAATCGGTTCTTTTTCCGTGAAGGATGGCCCCAATGGCCCAGCCCTACAGCGCACGCAGCCGTGCCATCGAACCGTTCCATGTCATGGCGTTGCTGGCGCGCGCCAACGAATTGCAGGCTGCCGGGCACGATGTCATCCATCTGGAGATCGGCGAGCCGGACTTCACCACCGCCGAGCCGATCATCCAGGCTGGCCAGGCCGCCCTGGCGGCCGGCAAGACCCGTTACACCGCAGCCCGCGGCATTCCCGAGTTGCGCGAGGCCATCGCCGGCTTTTATGCGCAGCGCCACGGCGTTGACATCGATCCGCGGCGCATCCTGGTCACGCCGGGTGGGTCGGGTGCCTTGTTGCTGACCAGTGCCCTGCTCGTCGACCCGGGCAAGCATTGGTTGCTGGCCGATCCTGGCTACCCCTGCAATCGCCATTTCCTGCGCCTGATCGAAGGCGCGGCGCAATTGGTGCCAGTCGGGCCGGACGTGCGTTATCAACTGACCCCGGACCTGGTGGATCGCCATTGGGACCACGACAGTGTGGGGGCATTGGTGGCATCGCCGGCCAACCCGACCGGGACGATTCTCTCCCGTGACGAGTTGGCGGGGTTGTCCGGGGCAATCAAGGGCCACAATGGCCACCTGGTCGTCGATGAGATCTATCACGGCCTGACTTATGGCACCGAGGCCGCCAGTGTGCTGGAAGTGGACGACGATGCTTTTGTTCTCAACAGTTTTTCCAAGTATTTCGGCATGACCGGCTGGCGGCTCGGTTGGCTGGTGGCTCCTTCGGCGGCGGTCAGTGAGCTGGAGAAACTTGCGCAGAATCTTTACATCAGTGCGCCGAGCATGGCCCAGTACGCGGCCCTGGCCTGTTTCGAACCCGCGACCATCGAGATTTTCGAGCAGCGTCGTGCCCAGTTCGCGCGGCGTCGCGACTTCCTGCTGCCGGCGTTGCGTGAGTTGGGGTTCGGCATCGCGGTGGAGCCCGAAGGTGCGTTCTATCTTTACGCCGATATCAACGCGTTCGGCGGCGATGCCTTTGCGTTCTGCCAGCATTTCCTGGAAACCGAACACGTGGCGTTCACGCCGGGGCTGGATTTCGGTCGGCACCAGGCCGGTCATCATGTGCGTTTTGCCTACACCCAAAGCCTGCCGCGGCTACAGGAAGCGGTAACGCGAATCGAACGTGGACTGCGGAGCTGGCAAGGCTGATGCGTTTTTCTCCGGCACTGGAAGAAGCTCGACTGATTCGACGTTACAAGCGTTTTCTCGCCGATATCGAGACCGTTCACGGCGAACTGCTCACCATTCACTGCCCGAACACCGGCTCGATGCTCAATTGTATGGCCGAGGGCGCGCGCGTCTGGTTCAGCCGCTCCAGCGACCCCAAGCGCAAGCTGCCAGGGACCTGGGAAATAGGCGAAACCCCGCAGGGCCGGTTGGCCTGCATCAATACCGCGCGAGCCAACCCCCTGATCGAAGAGGCGCTGCGCGCGGGTGTCATCAAGGAACTGAACGGTTTTGTCGGGCTGAAGCGCGAAGTCGTCTACGGCGTGGAGAACAGCCGTATCGATTTTCGACTCGACTATGCCGACCAGACCTCGGCCTGGGTCGAGGTCAAAAGTGTCACGCTGGGTTTCGATGGAACAAACGTCGCGGCATTTCCCGATGCGGTGACGCTGCGTGGCGCCAAACATCTGCGGGAACTGGCCTGTCTGGCTCGCGACGGCGTACGCGCGGTGCAGCTGTATTGCGTGAACCTAAGTGGCATCGAAGCGGTGCGCCCGGCGCTGGAGATTGACCCGGTGTACGCGGCGGCGTTGCATGAGGCGGTGGCCGCTGGGGTGGAGGTGTTGGCCTACGCGGTCACCCTGACGCCGGAGCAGATATGGGTGGACCGCCCGCTGCCGGTATTGCTTGAGCCGCTACAGGTCGACCCAGATGCCTTGGTCGTCCTCCCGGCTGTCTAGCGCGGCCAGGAACTGCCCGGCGCAAGGGCCGGCGACGCATTCACCGCTTTCGATCAGGAACAATGCGCCATGGGTCGCGCACTGGATCAGGCTGGCGCTGGGGTCGAGGAACTGGTCGGGTTGCCATTCCAGCGGCACGCCGCGATGCGGGCAGCGGTTGAGGTAGACGTAGGCCTGGCCTGCACGCCGCACGGCCAGCACCTTGCGCCCTTCGATGTCGAAGCCGCGACTGTTGTTGTCCGATAATTCGGCGGCGGTGCAAAGGAGTTTCATTTTTATGCTCGTTAAACCTGAAGGATCCAAGCTTGACGCTCAAATGAAAACAATTATCAAATGGCGCCTGCTGCACAGGTGGCTGAGGATACGTTGCCAGCCACGGTCTTGTGAAAAACTTCTCTGAGGAAGCTGTCCGATGCGCTTGAGTTTTCGCGGTGCTGTGCTCTGGGTCGTCCTGTTGGTCAGCCAGGGAGTGCTGGCGGCCGATCTGCCGCAACGCTGGGTGAGCGCAGGAGGTGCCTTGTCGGAGTGGGTCAGTGCGCTCGGCGGCGAGTCGAAGCTGGTGGGCGTGGACACCACCAGCCAGCATCCCGAATCGTTGCGAGCGCTGCCCAGTGTCGGTTATCAGCGACAGCTGTCGGCGGAGGGCGTGCTGAGCTTGCGGCCGCAAATTCTGGTGGGCACCGAAGAAATGGGACCGCCGCCGGTGCTCGTGCAAATTCGTGCTGCCGGGGTGCCGGTCGAGTTGTTTTCGGCGGCGCCGAGCCTGGAGGCGCTTCAGACCAATCTTCGCCACCTGGGGCAGCTCTTGGGGGCCGAGACCAAGGCTGCGGAGTTGTTCGATGACTATCAACAACGGCTTTCCCAGCACGCCGTCCGCGTAAACGCAGTCCGGCTCAAGCAGAAGGCGCCTGGTGTATTGCTGCTGGTGGGCAATGCTGGCGGCAAATCGCTGATCGCCGGTAAAGGCACCGCCGCCGACTGGTTGCTGGAGCAGGCCGGTGGTCACAACCTGGCGACCCACAGCGGCTACAAACCGTTTTCAGTGGAAACCCTTGCCAGCTTGAATCCTGAAGTGCTGGTCTTTGCCGATCGAGCCTTGAGCGGCGAAGAAGCGCGCGCCGCGCTGTTCAAGGAAAATCCGATCTTGTCCTCGACCCGGGCTGCCATGGGTGGGCGTGTCATGGAACTGGACCCGACGCTGCTGGTGGGCGGATTGGGTCCGCGCCTGCCGCAAAGCCTGGTGCAGCTGACCGACGGGTTCTATCCGGTCAAGACCCCATGACTGCGCTGGTCAAGCCACGCACTTTATTCATTGGGCTGGGCCTGCTCTGCCTGCTGGCGATCTGGTTGTCCCTGGCCTTGGGGCCGGTGAGCTTGCCGCTGTTCGATACCCTGCGCGCCGCCATGCGCCTGTCGGGCTTGCCGGTGGCTGCCGATGGCCTGGAACAGGCCGAACTGATCCTTGGCCAGATCCGCCTGCCGCGCACTCTGCTGGGGCTGGCGGCGGGCGGGGTATTGGCGTTATCCGGCGTGGCGATGCAGGGGCTGTTTCGCAACCCGCTGGCGGACCCGGGGCTGGTCGGGGTTTCCAGTGGTGCGGCGCTGGGGGCGGCGTTTGCCATCGTCGGCGGTTCGATGCTGGGCGGGCTGCCCGAAGCGCTGGGACCTTATCTCTTGTCACTGTGTGCGTTCCTCGGCGGGCTCGGGGTTACGGCGCTGGTCTATCGCCTCGGCCGGCGCAACGGTCAGACTCACGTCGCGACCATGCTCCTGGCCGGAATCGCCCTGACCGCGCTGTCCGGCTCGGCGGTCGGCTTGTTCACTTACTTAGCGGATGACGCGACCCTGCGCACCCTGACGTTCTGGAACCTGGGTAGCCTCAACGGCGCCACCTATGCGCGCTTGTGGCCATTGCTATTGGTCAGTGCCGGTGTGGCGATCTGGCTGCCGCGTCGCGCCCGGGCGCTCAACGCCTTGTTGCTCGGCGAGTCCGAGGCCGCGCACCTGGGCATTGATGTCGAACGGCTCAAGCGTGAGCTGGTGTTCTGCACTGCGCTGGGCGTTGGAGCGGCGGTGGCGGCTGCGGGGATGATCGGTTTTGTCGGGCTGGTGGTGCCGCATCTGGTGCGGTTGATGGCGGGGCCGGACCATCGCGTCCTGCTACCGGCTTCAATCCTGGCCGGGGCGAGCCTGCTGCTATTCGCCGATCTGGTGGCGCGCCTCGCGCTGGCCCCGGCGGAATTGCCCATCGGCATCGTCACGGCATTCATCGGCGCACCGTTCTTCCTGTATTTGTTGCTGCGGGGGCGTGCCTGATGCTGCGAGCGCACAACCTGCATATTCTCCGGGGACGCAAAACCGTACTGGCGGATATCGACTTTCAGCTCAATCCCGGCGAAGTGCTCGGTGTGCTCGGCCCCAACGGTGCGGGCAAAAGTACGCTGCTGGCAGGCTTGTGTGGCGAGTTGCCTCCGGCCCGGGGTCAGGTCTGGCTCGACGACAGGACCCTCGCCCAGTGGGGCGGCGCCGAGCGCGCCCGTCGTCTGGCGGTGTTGCCACAATCGTCGACCCTGGATTTTGCATTCCGCGTGGAAGAGGTGGTCGGCATGGGTCGTCTGCCCCACCGGAGCGGCCAGTTGCGGGACGCGCAGATCGTTGAATCGGCATTACAGGCCGCGGATGCCACGCATCTGTATGGCCGCAACTACCTGACCTTGTCCGGTGGTGAACGCCAGCGGGTGCACTTGGCGCGAGTGCTGGCGCAACTATGGCCGGGCGAGGTGGGGCAGACGCTGTTGTTGGACGAGCCGACTTCAATGCTTGATCCCTTGCACCAGCACACCATCCTGCAAGCGGTGCGTGAATTCGCCGGTCGCGGTGCCGCCGTGCTGGTGATCCTGCATGACCTGAACCTGGCGGCGCGTTACTGTGACCGCCTGTTGCTGCTCGCGTCCGGCCGGCCGGTGGCCCTGGACACACCCCGGCAAGTGCTGCGCCCGGAGCCGCTCAAAGCGGTATTCGGCCTGGAGGTGCTGGTGCAGTCCCATCCGGAGCGCGGGCATCCGTTGATCATCGCCCGCTGAGGCAATCTGGAGGATGCAGATGTGCGCCTGTTTCTGATCCTGGCTTTGAGTGTGTTGACGGCTTGCCAAAGTATCGCGCCGCCTCCGGTCAACGGACGGATCCTTGACTTGCAAAGTGGCCAGGCCCTCTTGTCGCATGCCTTGGTCGAGCGCTTGGCGCAAGCTCCGCGTGCCGTGGTCGGAGAGCAGCACGACAACCGCGACCATCATGCGCTGCAGCTCTGGCTGCTCCAGGCCTTGGCCGACCAACGAGCCCAAGGCAGCTTGCTGCTGGAGATGCTGACGCTGCGGCAACAGCCGAAGGTCGACGCGGTTCGCCAGTTGCCAGCCTTGCCCAAGGATTTGCCCGGCGCGCTGGACTGGTCGCCGGGTTGGGATTGGAACCTGTACGGACCCGTGGTGGAGTTCGCCTTGCCTCAGCCTTATCCGGTGCTGGCGGCCAATCTTGACCGCACGGAGATCCAGCGCATCTATCGTCAAATGCCCTTGGTGGAGGGCGAGCGCTCCAATTCGTCCGTGGTGAAGGAAAAGCTGCTGGGACAGATCCGCGAGTCCCACTGCGGCCTGCTGCCAGAATCGCAGATGCCGGCGATGCTGGCAGTCCAGCAGCAGCGAGACCGGCGAATGGCCGAGCGGTTGCTCAAGGCCCCGGCGCCTGCAATATTGTTTGCTGGCGCCTGGCATGGGCGAAAGGACGTTGGCGTGCCGCTGCATGCGCAGGATCTGGACGCCAGCGAAGCTCCGGTTGTGCTGATGCTGGCCGAGGAGGGGAGCAACGTTACGTCGGCCATGGCTGATTATGTCTGGTACACCCCGGCCACCCCGCCTCAGGATTACTGCGCGCAGATGCGTGAACAACATGGCAAGTGATATTCCGGGCAAAAAAAGACCCGGCAAAAGCCGGGTCAAATAACCGTGATTAGCCTGATGAGGAGATATCTGAGAGTCCGAACCAAGGGCTTTTCAAATATCGACCAGTCTCGCGACCGGATTTGGTAATCATAGCGATTCTCATTTCCATGTCAAACAAAGTTTTTCGAATCGCCGAAAAAATGGTGGGGCGGCGCGATGTGGGCGGCAAAAAAGCCGCATCAGGCTTTGTGACGAGCCGAAATCGCATCCAGCTGTTTATTGAGGGCTTCCTTGCGTTCAGCGGGAATATCGTTCCAGTGCATGTCCATCAATGCGCCTTCGATGGCATACAGCAATACCTTTGATGCCCGGAACCCGCGAGTGCGAACGGCGCGGTAGGCGTCCACCGCGCCGAGGCGACGAAGATCCGAGGCGCTGTGGATGCCCACGGCATGCAGCCACTGGGCTGACGTCTTGCCCAGATTCTTCAGGTGTTGCAGTTCATCATTCATCGAGCCTCCTTGCGACGGCCGACTGGTGCAGTGGGCAAGCTTCTCAGGAGTGTAGCGGTCAGTAGGAAAAGCGTGATTGTTTGGTCGGAAACGACGCAAAACCTTCTAATGCATTACGCACGATAGGTGTAGAACGACAGAAACAGCACGTCGTCCAGCGCGGGCGGGGGCGCTGGAGGTCTGTTCGGTGCCGGGCCGCGGTCGTGCCAGGCTTAGCGGGTGCGGTAGCGCAGGCGTGTACCGAAATTCATCGACATCAGGATCTCGTCGGCCGACAACTCGGGTGGAAAGTAGGCGCCGGAAATCTGCGCGTGGGCGAGGCTCGCGCCTTCCAGCGACGAGTTGCGAAAATCGACGCCGCGCAAATCGGCGGAACGGAAGTAGGCGTCGGTGAAGTCCACGTTGTCCGCGTTCAGTTCGCGCAGGTCAAGACCACGGAAATCGCCGCCGCGCATGTCGATCGGCCCTTCAGTCCGATCGCTGTTGAAGCCGGCGATATCGTCGTTGCGCAACAAGGCATAAAGCGGGGTTTCGAGAAGCTTGGGGTGGCTCATTTCCTATCACCTGCTGGTTTTATGACGCCAGTATAGTGCCACTATTTGACGGCCGTGAAGCCGGGCGTCGCTTCACGGCTGAAATAATTCCTACAGGCCCGGCAAGCGTTGGCGGATCTGTGCGACCACAACATCCAGCGTGCCGCTTTCGTTGGTCTGAACCCGCTTGCTGCAGAGGATTTCCGCCGGGGTCAGCGGCTCGCGGCCGGCCTGTTGGGCGGCAATAACGGTCAGGTTCGCGTCGGACGGGTCCTTCTGGTCCGCCTGGCGCTGGGCGAGCCGGCTTTCAATCACTGCCTGCGGCGCGTCGCAATCGAGAATCAGGAATGGCGCGCCCGTGCCTTCGGCAATCCTGGCCGCGGCGTCACGCTGGTCACGCTTGAGGTAAGTGGCGTCGATTACTACCGGGAATCCTGCGTGCAGGATCACGTCGGCAATTTCATGCAGGCGGGCGTAGGTGGCGCTGCTGGCGTCGCCGCTATAAATGCCGGCCTGTGGATCGTTCGGTACTTGCTGCTCGCCGAACAGGCGCTTGCGCTCCACGTCCGAGCGCAGGCGGATCGCGCCCAGGGCTTCCACCAGGCGCATGGCGACGTGGCTTTTGCCGACGGCCGAAACACCGTGGGTGATCGCCAGAAAGCGCGACGGGATGGTGCTGTAGCTTTCGGCCAGGTTGGCGTAGTTGCGGTACTGGCGCAGAGTCGTCGCACGCTGCACCGGATCGGCTTCGGCGGGCATGCTGAACAGCGCGACCTTGGCGCGGACCAGGGCGCGGTAGGCCTTGTAGAAGTTCAACAGCTCCAGGCCCTGGTAATCGCCCGTCAGCTCCAGGTACTGGCTGACGAACCGCCGCGCCAGTGACTTGAGGCCGCGGTCTTCAAGGTCCATCGCCAGGAATGCGGTGTCGGCGTAGACGTCGGTGAAGCGGAACGGTTCGTTGAACTCGATGCAGTCGAAAATTACCACCTGGCCATCGATCACGGTGGCGTTGCCCAGATGGATGTCGCCGTGGCATTCGCGGGTGAAACCTTCGGTTTTGCGCTGGGCCAGCAGCGGCTTGAGGCGTTCGAAGCTGCTTTCGGCCCAGGCCTGCAGGGCTTCGAGTTGCAGCAGGTCAGCCTTGTCGCTGAGGAACGGACGGATTTGCTCGAAGTTCTGCCGCACCGGCGCCATGACGCTGTCCGGCGTGCCTGCCGCATTGTCGGCGGGCACCTTGGGCGTCGAAAGATGGAACTGGGCGATCTGCGCGGCCATTTCGTCGATGTGCGCGGTGGTCAGTTCGCCGTTGGCCTGGAGCGTGCTGAGCAGTTGGCTCTGGGGAAACTGGCGCATCTTCAGGGCGTATTCGATGGCTGGGCCATCACCGCCGAGGCTTGGCGCTTCGGCGCTGCCGGTAATCGGCAGGACTTCCAGGTAGAGGTCCTGGGTCAGGCGCTGGTTCAGGCGCAGCTCTTCAGCGCAAAAATGCTTGCGCGCGTCGAGGCTGGTGAAGTCGAGGAAGCCGAAATTGACCGGCTTCTTGAATTTGTAGGCGTAGGGCCCGGTGAGCAACACCCAGGAAATATGGGTTTCGATGACCTGGAACCCTTCGACGGGATGCGGGTAAAGGGCCGGGTTTTGCAGGGCAGCGATCAGTGACTGGCTCACGGGCGATCCTTCAGAGACTGGAAAATTCAAGGCGGTCATTATGGCGGCAAGCGAGGCTAACGCAAACCTTGGCGGACGCATGTTGAACCACGCCAAAGTGCGTATAATCCGCCGCCATGACTCGTACCCGATCCCCCCGTACCCCCAAGAAACCTCCCGCCAGCCGCCTGCGGCCCTGGCTGGGCTGGGCCCTTAAACTGAGCCTGGTTGGCCTTGTCGTGCTCGCCGGTTTTGCCGTCTACCTCGATGCCGTGGTCCAGGAGAAATTCTCCGGCAAGCGCTGGACCATTCCGGCCAAGGTCTACGCGCGGCCGCTGGAGCTGTTCGTCGGACAAAAGCTCAGCAAGGAAGATTTCCTGACCGAGCTCGATGCCTTGGGTTACCGCCGCGAAAGCGTGGCCAATGGCCCGGGTGCAGCTTCGGTCAATGGCAACACCATCGACATCAACACTCGCGGCTTCCAGTTCTATGAAGGCCTGGAGCAGGCGCAGCCGGTGCGGGTGCGTTTCTCCGGTGACTATGTGGCCGCGCTGACCGGCGCCAACAATGCGAGCCTGTCGGTGGTGCGCCTCGAACCGCTGCTGATCGGTGGGCTGTACCCGAAGAATCTCGAAGACCGGATCCTGATCAAGATCGATCAGGTGCCGCCGTTCCTGCTTGAAACACTGATCGCCGTCGAGGACCGTGATTTCTAC
The DNA here is from genome assembly GCF_057334555.1 of Pseudomonas sp. AGC41. Taxonomy (NCBI): domain Bacteria; kingdom Pseudomonadati; phylum Pseudomonadota; class Gammaproteobacteria; order Pseudomonadales; family Pseudomonadaceae; genus Pseudomonas; species Pseudomonas sp. AGC41. The sequence continues at coordinate 15,808 of NZ_JBHFJB010000038.1, read as the reverse complement.
CATCACTTCGGCGTCTCGCCCAAGTCGATTGCCCGGGCCGTCTGGGTCAACACCTCGTCGGGACACATGCGCCAGGGCGGCAGTACGTTGACCCAGCAATTGGTCAAGAACTTCTACCTGACCAACGAACGCAGCCTGACCCGCAAACTCACCGAAGCGATGATGGCGTTGTTGCTGGAGCTGCATTACAGCAAGCAGGAAATTCTCGAGGCCTACCTCAACGAGGTTTTTGTCGGCCAGGACGGCCAGCGAGCGGTGCACGGTTTCGGCCTGGCCAGCCAGTTCTTCTTCAGCCAGCCGCTGTCCGAGCTCAAGTTGCATCAGGTGGCGTTGCTGGTCGGCATGGTCAAGGGGCCGTCTTCCTACAACCCGCGTCGCAATCCGGAGCGCGCCCTCGAGCGGCGCAACCTGGTGCTGGACTTGTTGCAGCAACAAGGCGTGGCCACGGCCGAGCAGGTAGAAGCGGCGAAAAAGATGCCGCTGGGCGTGACCAAGCGCGGCAGTCTCGCGGACAGTTCGTTTCCGGGTTTCATGGACCTGGTCAAGCGGCAGCTGCGCGAAGACTATCGTGACGAAGACTTGACCGAAGAAGGCCTGCGCATCTTCACCAGCTTCGATCCGATCCTGCAAATGAAGGCCGAGGCCTCGGTCAATGACACCTTCAAGCGACTGGCGGGGCGCAAGGGCTCAGACGAAGTCGAAGCGGCCATGGTCGTGACCAACCCCGAGACCGGTGAAGTCCAGGCGATGATCGGCAGCCGTCAGGCCAGCTATGCCGGTTTCAACCGGGCGTTGGATGCGGTGCGCCCGATCGGCTCGCTGATCAAGCCGGCGGTGTACCTCACCGCTTTGGAAAAACCGAGCCAGTACACGCTGACCAGTTGGCTCTCCGACGAGTCATTCTCGGTCAAGGGCGCGGACGGCCAGGTCTGGACGCCGCAAAACTATGATCGTCGTCCCCACGGCACGGTATTCCTTTACCAAGGGCTGGCACATTCCTACAACCTCTCGACAGCTCGCCTCGGGCTGGAAGTCGGCGTGCCGAATGTGCTCAAGACGTTGGCGCGCCTGGGGGTGAACCGCGAGTTCCCGGCTTTCCCGTCGATGCTGTTGGGCGCCGGTGGCTTGACCCCGATCGAAGTGGCGGCGATGTACCAGACGCTGGCGAACGGTGGCTTCAATACACCGATGCGTGGTATCCGCAGCGTGCTGACCGCTGACGGCGAGCCGCTCAAGCGTTATCCGTTCCAGATCCAGCAGCGTTTCGATCCGGCTTCCATTTATCTGATCCAGAGCGCCATGCAGCGGGTGATGCGTGAAGGTACCGGCAGCTCGGTCTATAACGTGCTGCCGCGGACGCTGACCCTGGCGGGCAAGACCGGCACCAGTAACGATTCGCGCGACAGTTGGTTCGCCGGGTTCAGCCAGGACTTGCTGGCGGTCGTCTGGCTGGGGCGTGACGACAACGGCAAGACCCCGTTCACCGGCGCCACCGGCGCATTGCAGGTCTGGACCAGTTTTATGCGCAAGGCCGACCCGTTGCCGCTGGACATGCCGCAACCGGACAACATCGTCCAGGCCTGGGTCGATTCGCGCACCGGGCAGGGCTCCGACGCGAATTGCCCGGGCGCGGTTCAGATGCCGTATATTCGCGGCAGCGAACCGCCGCCCGGTGCGGCGTGTGGCGGCCAGAACCCAGCCGAATCGGTGATGGATTGGGTCAAGGACTGGGTGAATTAAGCAAAGAGGGTTTCAAGTGAACAAGTGGTTGATTCCAGCGGTAACCGCCGTGGCTTTGCTCAGCGGCTGCTCTTCAGTACAGCGCGGTTCGATTCCGGTTGTCGACTCCGGTACCGCCGTTTCCAACAGCGAGCGGGTCTCGGCCAATGGCGGTTTCCGTCAGACGACGGTAAAGCGTCCGGTGCAGGGTGCTCAGACCCAGGCGATTCCCCAGGGTGATACGGGCGTCGTGGTGATGGTGCCCGGTGGTGGCGCTGCCACGTCGGCACCCATCAGCAGCACGCCGATCACGCCGGGGCCGATCACGCCGGGCCCTATCGAGACCTCGCCGATCGACCAGGGCAGCTACAGCATGCCATCGACGCCGAGCAGCATTCCGTCGGCAAGCTCCGGTGGTTTGTCCGCCGATGAGCAACTGGATGGTCCGGTGTTGGCGCTGTTGACTACGGCCCAACAGCAGCAGGCCGGTGGTGACCTGAACGGTGCGTCCTCCAGCCTCGAGCGCGCCCAGCGTGTCGCGCCGCGCGAGCCTCAGGTTCTTTATCGGCTGGCCCAGGTACGCATGGCCCAGGGCGATGCGCCGCAAGCCGAGCAACTGGCGCGCCGCGGCCTGACATTCTCCAGCGGTCGGCCGGCACTCCAGGCAAGCCTGTGGGAACTGATTGCCCAGGCCCGCGAGAAACAGGGCGACTCCGCTGGCGCCGCGCTGGCCCGTCAGAAAGCCAAGGTTTCACTCTGATGGATGTTCGTTTTCCCCAGATCGCCGATCAGTTGCTGCTGATCGAGCGCGAACTGCGCGTCCAGGGTTGGTGGAGCGACGTTTCGCCTTCGACGGAGGCACTGGCAAGTGTCGAGCCGTTCGCCGTTGATACCCTGGATTTCGAGCAGTGGCTGCAATGGATCTTCCTGCCGCGGATGAAGGCGATCCTGGAAAACGACCTGCCACTGCCCAACGCCTCGGGCATCCTGGCCATGGCCGAAATGGTCTATGCCCAGCGACCAGGGCAGGGCGCCCAGTTGCAGCGGTTGCTGGCGCAATTTGACCAGTTGATCAGCGACGCCAGCTGACTGCCCTCACTGGCAGTGTTCCTCGATCTGCTTGCGGGTCTCATCGATGCGCTGGCGCCGCTCTTCATCCGTGAGCCGGCGCATTTCGCCTTCCACGTCTTCCCTGACCCTGGGGTTGTTCTGCAGTTGTGCCAGGTTGGTCCGGGCCTGCTCGCAGAATGCCTTGAGTTGGGCTTCCTGCTCGGCAACCTGCTGCTTTACCTGTTGGTCGATGGCTTTTTGATCGCCGACGACACCGCCGGTAACAGGTGCTGCCGGCTTGGGCGCGGGCGGTGCGGATTTGCCTACTGTTGTCGCCTCTACGCCTTGGGGCGGCTGGGCGCCGAAGTGGGTAACGCCCTGGGCGTCCACCCATTTGTAAATCTGGCCGGCCATGCTCATCGGGCTCAGGCCCGCCAGCAGGCAGGCCGTCAATAACATCATTCGCATGCTGTTTCCTTGTCCTGGGTTGCGCAATCGAAGCTAACAGAGTAGCCGTTTAAAGGTTTTTTCTTGCGTTCTCATGTGCTTACTTCAATAAAGCACATTGACGACTTGACTTGCAGAGGGCGAAACAGAAGAATCCAAAGTCCGCTGTAGAGGGACTGCCAGAAGCAGACCCACTCGGCAGATCATGAGGCGCACATCCGCGCCGACCTGTTACACCCGCAACGCGTTACCTCGCGCTGGGTGGGAAAGGCCCGCAACACTTGGGACGATCCCAATACTTGCTCAGTCAGTGCTGACGTAGTCGGCGACCACCGTCGCTCATGCTCTGCCGAGAAGTAAACCTATTAAGACCCGTCCCCTTTTCGTGGGTCGGTATTCTGGCGTTTTAGAGGTGAACAACGTGGAGCTTTTATCTGGCGGTGAGATGCTCGTCCGCTTCTTGCGTGACGAAGGCGTCAAATATATCTACGGGTACCCCGGCGGTGCTCTTCTTCATGTCTATGATGCCCTGTTCAAAGAACCGGAAGTGACCCACATCCTGGTTCGCCACGAACAAGCGGCCACCCACATGGCTGACGGCTATGCCCGCGCCACCGGCAAGGCCGGCGTGGTTCTGGTGACATCCGGCCCTGGCGCCACGAACGCCATCACCGGTATCGCCACGGCCTACATGGACTCGATCCCGATGGTGATCATCTCTGGCCAGGTGCCCAGCACCATGGTCGGTACCGATGCGTTCCAGGAAACCGACATGATCGGTATCTCCCGGCCGATCGTGAAGCACAGCTTCATGATCAAGCACGCGTCGGAAATCCCGGAGGTCATGAAAAAAGCCTTTTACCTGGCTGAGTCCGGTCGTCCAGGCCCGGTCGTGGTCGACGTGCCGAAAGACATGACCAACCCGGCCGAGAAATTCGAGTACATCTATCCGAAAAAAGCCAAGCTGCGCTCCTACAGCCCGGCCGTACGTGGTCACTCGGGACAAATCCGCAAGGCCGCCGAAATGCTGCTCGCGGCCAAGCGCCCGGTCCTGTACTCAGGTGGTGGGGTCATCCTCGGCGGTGGCTCCGCGCCGCTGACCGAATTGGCCAAGATGCTCAACCTGCCGGTCACCAATACATTGATGGGGCTCGGCGCCTACCCAGGCACCGACCGCCAGTTCATCGGTATGCTCGGCATGCACGGCAGCTACACCGCCAACCTGGCGATGCACCATGCCGATGTCATCCTGGCAGTGGGCGCGCGTTTCGACGACCGGGTCATCAACGGCCCGGCGAAATTCTGCCCGAACGCCAAGATCATCCACATCGACATCGACCCGGCGTCCATCTCCAAGACCATCAAGGCAGACGTGCCGATTGTCGGTCCGGTCGAGAGCGTGCTGACCGAGATGGTCGCCATCCTCAAGGAAATCGGCGAGGCTCCGAACAAGGATTCCGTGGCCGCCTGGTGGAAACAGGTCGATGAATGGCGCGGTGATCGTGGCCTGTTCCCGTACGACAAGGGCGACGGCAGCGTGATCAAGCCGCAGACCGTCATCGAGACCCTGTGCGAAGTGACCAAGGGCGATGCCTTCGTGACTTCCGACGTGGGCCAGCACCAGATGTTCGCGGCGCAGTACTACCGGTTCAACAAGCCTAACCGCTGGATCAACTCCGGTGGCCTGGGCACCATGGGCTTCGGCTTCCCGGCGGCCATGGGCGTCAAGTTGAGCTTTCCGGACAATGACGTCGCCTGCGTCACCGGCGAAGGCAGTATCCAGATGAACATCCAGGAGCTGTCGACCTGCCTGCAGTACGGTTTGCCGGTGAAGATCGTCAACCTGAACAACGGTGTACTGGGCATGGTTCGCCAGTGGCAGGACATGAGCTACGGCAGCCGTCACTCGCATTCCTACATGGAATCGTTGCCGGACTTCGTCAAGCTGGTCGAGGCCTACGGTCACGTGGGCATCCGCATCACCGACCTGAAGGACTTGAAGTCCGGGCTGGAAGAAGCCTTCGCCATGAAGGACCGCCTGGTGTTCCTCGATATCCAGGTCGATACCAGCGAGCACGTCTACCCGATGCAGATCAAAGACGGCTCCATGCGCGATATGTGGCTGAGCAAGACGGAGCGTACCTAATCATGCGACATATTATTTCCTTGCTTCTGGAAAACGAACCGGGTGCTCTGTCTCGTGTAGTGGGCCTGTTCTCGCAGCGCAACTACAACATCGAAAGCCTGACCGTGGCGCCAACCGAGGACCCGACCCTGTCGCGTCTGACGCTGACCACCGTGGGCCACGATGAAGTCATCGAGCAGATCACCAAGAACCTGAACAAGCTGATCGAGGTGGTCAAGCTGGTGGACCTGTCGGAGAGCGCTCACATCGAACGCGAACTGATGCTGGTCAAGGTCAAGGCCACCGGTGCCCAGCGCGCCGAGATCAAACGCACTACAGATATTTATCGTGGGCAGATCGTCGATGTCAGCGCCAGCGTCTATACCGTTCAGTTGACCGGTACCAGCGACAAGCTCGACAGCTTTATCCAATCGATCGGCACTGCCTCGATCCTGGAAACCGTACGCAGTGGTGTCACCGGGATCGCCCGTGGCGACAAAGTACTGAGCATCTAAACCAAATTAGCGAATGGCCGGAACGGCCGGAAATAGGGGAAATTCATGAAAGTTTTCTACGATAAAGATTGCGACCTGTCGATCATCCAGGGCAAAAAAGTCGCCATCATCGGCTACGGCTCCCAAGGTCACGCCCAGGCGTGCAACCTGAAGGATTCCGGCGTTGATGTAACCGTCGGCCTGCGCAAAGGCTCGGCTACCGTCGCCAAGGCCGAGGCCCACGGCTTGAAAGTCACCGACGTGGCTTCCGCCGTTGCCGCTGCTGACCTGGTCATGATCCTGACCCCGGACGAATTCCAGTCTGCCCTGTACAAGAACGAAATCGAGCCGAACATCAAGAAAGGCGCCACCCTGGCCTTCTCCCATGGCTTCGCGATCCATTACAACCAGGTTGTGCCGCGCGCCGACCTCGACGTGATCATGATCGCGCCGAAGGCCCCGGGCCACACCGTCCGTTCCGAGTTCGTCAAGGGCGGCGGTATCCCTGACCTGATCGCGATCTACCAGGATGCGTCCGGCAATGCCAAGAACGTTGCGCTGTCCTACGCCGCCGGCGTGGGTGGCGGTCGTACCGGCATCATCGAAACCACCTTCAAGGACGAGACCGAAACCGACCTGTTCGGTGAGCAAGCCGTTCTGTGCGGCGGCACCGTCGAGCTGGTCAAAGCCGGTTTCGAAACCCTGGTTGAAGCTGGCTACGCGCCGGAAATGGCCTACTTCGAGTGCCTGCACGAACTGAAACTGATCGTTGACCTCATGTACGAAGGCGGTATCGCCAACATGAACTACTCGATCTCCAACAACGCCGAGTACGGCGAGTACGTGACCGGTCCGGAAGTCATCAACGCCGAATCCCGCCAGGCCATGCGCAACGCCCTGAAACGTATTCAGGACGGCGAATACGCCAAGATGTTCATCAGCGAAGGTGCCACCGGCTATCCTTCGATGACCGCCAAGCGCCGCAACAACGCCGCTCACGGCATCGAAATCATCGGCGAGCAACTGCGCTCCATGATGCCGTGGATCGGTGCCAACAAGATCGTCGACAAAGCCAAGAACTGAGTCGCGACTTGATCGAAAAACGCGGCCTTGGCCGCGTTTTTTCGTTTGGGCATTGGCTTCTGGTATAAAGCTGCATCGTTTGCGGCCGAACCGTCGTCCCAGACGCCTGTCGAATTTTTTCACACCGTTGCAAGGTACTGTCCATGAGCGAACGTCCCGACGAGCCGAACCAGGCTCCTGACGCCGAAAGCCTGTTGCCCATCGATGAACACGTCGAAGAGGGCCATGACGCTGAAGGCCGTAAGGTCCGGCATCGTGGCATCTATCTGCTGCCGAACCTGTTCACCACCGCGAACCTGTTTGCCGGCTTTTATTCCATCATCAGCTCCATGAGCGCCCAGGCGGCACTCAGTGCCGGTGACAGTGCCGGGGCGAGCCGCTACTTCGCCCTGGCTGCCATTGCGATATTCGTCGCCATGGTGCTCGATGGCCTTGACGGCCGCGTGGCCCGCATGACCAATACCCAGAGCGCATTTGGCGCCGAATATGATTCGCTGTCGGATATGGTCGCGTTCGGTGTTGCCCCCGCGTTGCTGGCGTTCGGCTGGGCGCTGGGCGACATGGGCAAGGTCGGCTGGATGGTGGCTTTCATTTATGTGGCCGGTGCCGCGTTGCGCCTGGCACGTTTTAATACCCAGGTCGGCACCGCCGACAAACGCTACTTCATCGGTCTCGCGAGTCCGGCAGCCGCGGGCGTGGTGGCCGGCGTGGTCTGGGCATTCAGCGACTATGGTATCCAGGGCTCGAAAATGTCGTTCCTGGTGGCGTTGCTGGTTGCCGCGGCCGGGATGCTGATGGTCAGCAACATCAAATACAACAGCTTCAAGGAACTGGATCTGAAAGGTCGCGTGCCGTTTGTCGCGATCCTGGCTGTGGTGCTGGTGTTCGCCGTGGTCTTCAGCGATCCGCCGCGTATCCTGCTGCTGGTATTTCTCGCCTACGCTGCGTCGGGCCCGGTGCAATATTTGTTGCGTCTTCGCCGACGCTAAACGTTGCCTTAATCTAATTTCCCCCATACTCCGCAGTCTATTGGTGCACCTGCCCTCCAACACTGCGGAGTCGTCATGCTGATCAAGATCCCCAAATCGTCCGACAGCCGTGAATCGGACGTTACGCCTGAATCCTTCTATCTATCCCGTCGCAAGTTGCTAGGGGCATCCGTGGCTGGCCTCGCCGTGGGTAGCTTGCCGCGATGGGCCGGCGCTGCGGATGTGGCGCGTTATCCCAATGTCGAGGCAGGCAAGGCGCCGGCCTGGTTGGCCGAAAAACTTTCCGCTACCCAATGGGGTGCAGTGACGGCTGGAAATGAGTCGATCACTCCTTTCAAGGACGCTACCCACTACAACAACTTCTATGAGTTCGGGACCGATAAGGGGGATCCGGCAGCCAACGCAGGGTCATTGAAAACCGAGCCCTGGAGCGTAGTCGTGGAGGGTGAGGTGGGTAAGCCGGGCCGCTATGGGCTGGAAGACTTCATGAAGCCTTATCAACTGGAGGAGCGGATTTATCGATTGCGCTGTGTCGAGGCCTGGTCGATGGTCATTCCGTGGATCGGCTTTCCCATCTCCGCGCTACTCAAGCAGGTCGAGCCGACCTCCAAGGCCAAGTACATTCGTTTCGAGACGCTGCAGGATCCCAAGACCATGCCAGGCCAGCGTTCAGGCTTTGCCCTGATTGACTGGCCGTATGTGGAAGGTTTGCGGTTGGATGAGGCGATGAACCCGCTGGCAATCCTCGCGGTTGGGATGTACGGGCGGGAGTTGCCTAACCAGAACGGCGCGCCGTTGCGGTTGGTGGTGCCATGGAAGTATGGCTTCAAGAGCGTGAAATCCATCGTGCGGATCAGCTTGGTCAGCGAGCAGCCCAAGACCACCTGGCAAAGCATTGCGGCTGATGAGTACGGCTTTTATGCCAACGTCAATCCCACGGTTGATCATCCGCGCTGGACCCAGGCGCGGGAGCGTCGTTTGCCGAGCGGGCTGCTCAGCCCCAACGTTCGCGATACGTTGATGTTCAATGGCTATCAGGATGAAGTGGCTTCTTTATATGCGGGGATGGACCTGAGGAAGGATTATTGATGCGTTTTCTGGCGTGGCGGATCGGCGTATTCATTGCGGCGGCGATCTGGCCGATGCTTTGGCTTTACGAGGCGTTGGCGAATTTCCTGGGCGCGGACCCGGGCAAGGTGCTGGTAGATCGGTTGGGGTTGGGGACGCTGATCCTGTTGCTGGTTACGTTGTGCATGACGCCGCTGCAAAAACTGACGGGGTGGGCGGGGTGGATAGCCGTCCGGCGTCAGTTGGGTTTGTGGTGCTTTACTTATGTCGTCCTGCATTTGAGTGGGTATCTGGCGTTCATCCTGGGGTTCGATTGGTCACAGCTGGGTGTGGAGCTGGGCAAGCGGCCTTACGTCATCGTCGGAGCGCTCGGTTTTCTCGGATTGCTGGCGCTGGCAGTGACGTCCAACCGATACAGCCAGCGGCGACTGGGCGGGCGCTGGAAGAAACTGCATCGCCTGGTCTATCCGATATTGGGGCTTGGGTTGCTGCATATGTTGTGGATCGTGCGGGCCGACCTGAAGGAGTGGGCGATATATGCCTTTATAGGTGCGGTACTGTTGGTGCTCAGGGTGCCTGCGGTGATGCGCCGTATCCCGCGTCTGATCGGGCGAAAGGAGTCTTCTGCAACAAAAACGTAATTAACGGTTGACGGCAAATTCTGGATGTCTATAATTCGCCCCACTTCCGGCGCAGTCGAAACGGAAAACTCCTTTAGTTTCAACGAGTTAAGTAGGTTTCGAAAATGTGCGGCTTCAGTTCATCGAAGCGCGGAAGGAGTGGGCAGGCCGGTTTGATGGGGCTGTCGACGGTTCGATCCTCTCGGTCGAAAGCGGTAAAAAAGAGGTGTTGACAGCAGCGACTAACGCTGTAGAATTCGCCTCCCGCTAACGAGAGATCGGAAGCGCAAGTGGTTGAAGTTGTTAAGGATTTCCAAGCGAAACTTTGAAAACTTCTTAAAATAACCGCTTGACAGATACACGGGGCGCTGTAGAATGCGCGCCTCGGTTGAGACGAAAGGCTCAACCCACCGCTCTTTAACAACTGAATCAAGCAATTCGTGTGGGTGCTTGTGGAGTCAGACTGCTAGTCAACAGATTATCAGCATCACAAGTTACTCCGCGAGAAATCAAAGATGTAACCAACGATTGCTGAGCCAAGTTTAGGGTTTTCTCAAAACCCAAAGATGTTTGAACTGAAGAGTTTGATCATGGCTCAGATTGAACGCTGGCGGCAGGCCTAACACATGCAAGTCGAGCGGCAGCACGGGTACTTGTACCTGGTGGCGAGCGGCGGACGGGTGAGTAATGCCTAGGAATCTGCCTGGTAGTGGGGGATAACGCTCGGAAACGGACGCTAATACCGCATACGTCCTACGGGAGAAAGCAGGGGACCTTCGGGCCTTGCGCTATCAGATGAGCCTAGGTCGGATTAGCTAGTTGGTGAGGTAATGGCTCACCAAGGCGACGATCCGTAACTGGTCTGAGAGGATGATCAGTCACACTGGAACTGAGACACGGTCCAGACTCCTACGGGAGGCAGCAGTGGGGAATATTGGACAATGGGCGAAAGCCTGATCCAGCCATGCCGCGTGTGTGAAGAAGGTCTTCGGATTGTAAAGCACTTTAAGTTGGGAGGAAGGGCAGTTACCTAATACGTAATTGTTTTGACGTTACCGACAGAATAAGCACCGGCTAACTCTGTGCCAGCAGCCGCGGTAATACAGAGGGTGCAAGCGTTAATCGGAATTACTGGGCGTAAAGCGCGCGTAGGTGGTTCGTTAAGTTGGATGTGAAATCCCCGGGCTCAACCTGGGAACTGCATTCAAAACTG
>NZ_JBHFJB010000038.1:0-2500 GCF_057334555.1 Pseudomonas sp. AGC41 | reverse complement strand
GCCTGCGCGGAAGATGTAACGGGGCTCAAACCATACACCGAAGCTACGGGTATCACGTAAGTGATGCGGTAGAGGAGCGTTCTGTAAGCCTGTGAAGGTGAGTTGAGAAGCTTGCTGGAGGTATCAGAAGTGCGAATGCTGACATGAGTAACGACAATGGGTGTGAAAAACACCCACGCCGAAAGACCAAGGTTTCCTGCGCAACGTTAATCGACGCAGGGTTAGTCGGTCCCTAAGGCGAGGCTGAAAAGCGTAGTCGATGGAAAACAGGTTAATATTCCTGTACTTCTGGTTATTGCGATGGAGGGACGGAGAAGGCTAGGCCAGCTTGGCGTTGGTTGTCCAAGTTTAAGGTGGTAGGCTGAGATCTTAGGTAAATCCGGGATCTTAAGGCCGAGAGCTGATGACGAGTTACCCTTTGGGTGACGAAGTGGTTGATGCCATGCTTCCAAGAAAAGCTTCTAAGCTTCAGGTAACCAGGAACCGTACCCCAAACCGACACAGGTGGTTGGGTAGAGAATACCAAGGCGCTTGAGAGAACTCGGGTGAAGGAACTAGGCAAAATGGCACCGTAACTTCGGGAGAAGGTGCGCCGGTGAGGGTGAAGCACTTGCTGCGTAAGCCCACGCCGGTCGAAGATACCAGGCCGCTGCGACTGTTTATTAAAAACACAGCACTCTGCAAACACGAAAGTGGACGTATAGGGTGTGACGCCTGCCCGGTGCCGGAAGGTTAATTGATGGGGTTAGCTAACGCGAAGCTCTTGATCGAAGCCCCGGTAAACGGCGGCCGTAACTATAACGGTCCTAAGGTAGCGAAATTCCTTGTCGGGTAAGTTCCGACCTGCACGAATGGCGTAACGATGGCGGCGCTGTCTCCACCCGAGACTCAGTGAAATTGAAATCGCTGTGAAGATGCAGTGTATCCGCGGCTAGACGGAAAGACCCCGTGAACCTTTACTATAGCTTTGCACTGGACTTTGAATTTGCTTGTGTAGGATAGGTGGGAGGCTTTGAAGCGTGGACGCCAGTCTGCGTGGAGCCATCCTTGAAATACCACCCTGGCAACTTTGAGGTTCTAACTCAGGTCCGTTATCCGGATCGAGGACAGTGTATGGTGGGTAGTTTGACTGGGGCGGTCTCCTCCTAAAGAGTAACGGAGGAGTACGAAGGTGCGCTCAGACCGGTCGGAAATCGGTCGTAGAGTATAAAGGCAAAAGCGCGCTTGACTGCGAGACAGACACGTCGAGCAGGTACGAAAGTAGGTCTTAGTGATCCGGTGGTTCTGTATGGAAGGGCCATCGCTCAACGGATAAAAGGTACTCCGGGGATAACAGGCTGATACCGCCCAAGAGTTCATATCGACGGCGGTGTTTGGCACCTCGATGTCGGCTCATCACATCCTGGGGCTGAAGCCGGTCCCAAGGGTATGGCTGTTCGCCATTTAAAGTGGTACGCGAGCTGGGTTTAGAACGTCGTGAGACAGTTCGGTCCCTATCTGCCGTGGACGTTTGAGATTTGAGAGGGGCTGCTCCTAGTACGAGAGGACCGGAGTGGACGAACCTCTGGTGTTCCGGTTGTCACGCCAGTGGCATTGCCGGGTAGCTATGTTCGGAAAAGATAACCGCTGAAAGCATCTAAGCGGGAAACTTGCCTCAAGATGAGATCTCACTGGGACCTTGAGTCCCCTGAAGGGCCGTCGAAGACTACGACGTTGATAGGCAGGGTGTGTAAGCGCTGTGAGGCGTTGAGCTAACCTGTACTAATTGCCCGTGAGGCTTGACCATATAACACCCAAGCAATCTGTAGACTCGAAAGAGGCCAGATTGCGGTGTGTGAAGACGAGATGAACCGAAAGTTCGAGTCAAAACCACAAACTATCGCATACCCATTCGCTGGAACGTGACCGCAAGGCACGCGCTGGCTACCGAATTTCTTGACGACCATAGAGCATTGGAACCACCTGATCCCATCCCGAACTCAGAAGTGAAACGATGCATCGCCGATGGTAGTGTGGGGTTTCCCCATGTGAGAGTAGGTCATCGTCAAGATTAAATTCCGAAACCCCTATCTGCTGACGCAGGTAGGGGTTTTGTTTTTAGTAGAAGTCTTCGATTTTCACCGACACGTTGTTCCTGAACGGGTTGGTTACCGAATTTCTTGACGACCATAGAGCATTGGAACCACCTGATCCCATCCCGAACTCAGAAGTGAAACGATGCATCGCCGATGGTAGTGTGGGGTTTCCCCATGTGAGAGTAGGTCATCGTCAAGATTAAATTCCGAAACCCCTATCTGCTGACGCAGGTAGGGGTTTTGTTTTTAGTAGAAGTCTTCGATTTTCACCGACACGTTGTTCCTGAACGGGTTGGTTACCGAATTTCTTGACGACCATAGAGCATTGGAACCACCTGATCCCATCCCGAACTCAGAAGTGAAACGATGCATCGCCGATGGTAGTGTGGGGTTTCCCCATGTGAGAGTAGGTCATCGTCAAGATT
>NZ_JBHFJB010000037.1:0-359 GCF_057334555.1 Pseudomonas sp. AGC41 | reverse complement strand
CCACGGGGGTGTCTGGGCTGGCGCCTTCGCGAGCAGGCTCGCTCCCACAGGGCTGGATCAGTCCGCTCTTGCGGCGCAAACATCGGCGAGAACACGAGCCGCCACGTCAGAGCAGATCCCCGTGGCGAGGGAGCTTGCTCCCGCTGGCCTGCGAAGCGGGCCCCGGCAGTCTTCCAGGCAGACCGCATCCACCGGTTTGCGACTGCTGCGCAGCCCAGCCGGAGCAAGCTCCCTCGCCACGGGGGTGTCTGGGCTGGCGCCTTCGCGAGCAGGCTCGCTCTCACAGGGTTGGATTAATCCGCTCTTGCGGCGCGAACATCGGCCTGACACGAACCGCCATGCCGGAGCAGATTCCGTGG
>NZ_JBHFJB010000036.1:0-1030 GCF_057334555.1 Pseudomonas sp. AGC41 | reverse complement strand
CCACGGATCAGCAGCGTTCTGTTTTACAGATGCTCGACGCAACACAACCCCATCCCATTGCCTACACGCCCTACGGTCACCGCCCTCAGGAAAGCGGCCTTCTCAGCCTGCTCGGCTTCAACGGGGAGCGACTGGACCCAGTGACTGGGCATTATTTGCTGGGTAACGGGTACCGGGCGTTCAATCCGGTGCTGATGCGGTTCAATAGTCCGGACAGTTTGAGTCCGTTTGCCAAGGGTGGGTTGAATGCTTATGCGTACTGCATCGGAGATCCGGTTAACAAGTCCGATCCCTCTGGGCATTTCCCCAACGTATGGAAAAGCCCTCCGAACCTTATCGGGCTGACGAAACCTCAACGCTATAAAGCGCCACTTGGAGCGTTTGAAAAGTTCAAGGGCGCGCCACATATCCTTGAAGAAATCGTCAGCTATTTACCTAAATCAGACATGGTCTCGCTTGCTTCGACGTCACGGGCCATGAAACAAGAAATCTATTCGACTGCCAAGTCACCTGTCCCCCTCTTCAAACCGGAACTAGGAGAAGCCTCAATAGATAGTGTCAAATCCGCAGCACGGGGTCACATGAATGGATTCATTCCTGCTCACGCAATCGAGATGGCAAAAGCTTATCAACAAAAAGAAGACGTATTGAAGACTCTTCTTATCCGTCGCACTGAGGCGAGGGAGGATGCCTTCTTCACCGAGTTGCCGCGGCATGATAATTCAGGAAGACGACATGCGTTTTATGCACCTGACTGACTCTGCCCGCCTCGAAAACGCCGCGAGCACATAAAAGGGGCGGCATCTCACTGCCGCCTTTCATTACTACAGGCCCAACCTCACGCCGCACTAAACAACTTATGCGGATCAATCACAAACTTCTTCGGCACACCCGCATCGAACTCGCCGTACCCCTTCGGCGCGTCATCCAGGCTGATCACCTGCACGCCAACGATTTCAGCGATGTTGATGCGCCCCCCCCGATGAGCAGGGCCCAGCTAGTGGCTATCATACCTAACACTTCTGCTAGC
>NZ_JBHFJB010000035.1:50751-55798 GCF_057334555.1 Pseudomonas sp. AGC41 | reverse complement strand
CTCGCGAATCGCCCGATCAGTTGGAGACGATGCCTGCGGCCCGGTTGACCATCGCCACGATGCTGACGAACAGCTCCTGCTTGGCCTCGTCCGCGCTGATTTCGCCGTTGGCCGCCGCATCGGACAACGCTTCAGCGGCCCCGAGCATCGCGCGCAGGCTCGCTTGGGACAAGTGCCCGGTCCCGGCGAACGGCTCCAGCACCGACCGGCATTTATCCAGGAAAATCTTTTCGTACTGCTTTTTGATGCGCTCCAGTTCCGGCGAGCTGCTCAACGCCGCGCTGACGCCCGGAATCTCCCGCCCCTGAAGCAGGACACATTCGACGAACGCCTCGGCAATCACCCGCGAGCGACTCTGCAATGTGGGCTCACTGGCGTCGAGTGCAGCATCCATGAGTGCGGTCTGGCGCGCATCGAAATCCTGGTAGAGCGCCGCCAGCAGCCCTCCCCTGGTAATGAAATGGTCATAGACGATTGGCTTGGTGACGCCTGCCTGATCGGCCAGTCGGGCCAGGGTCAACGCTTCGCTGCCATCCTCCCGAACCAGGCGCCAGGCGACATCCAGCAACTGCCGTTGCCGATCGGCGCGGGACAGTCGGCGACGAGGCGCGGCAATGGGCGGTGCATTTTCATCGGTGCTTGACATGCTAACTTTACCAACCGTAACTTACTGTTCGTAACTTAACCAAGCATACTCGCTTGACCCTGTGTAGTACCAGAAGGAGATCCGCCATGCATGCCCTTATCGTGGTTGCTCATCATGACCCCCGCTCCCTGACCCATGCACTTGCCCAAGCCATCGGCGATGGCATCTTGCAGGCCAATCCCAGCGCTACGTTCGAAATCGCCGACCTGGCCGCCGAAGGCTTCGATCCACGCTTCGGCTTCGCCGACCATGCCGTTCATCACCGTGAGGCCTTGCCGCCCGCCGACGTGCTGGCCGAGCAGGCCAGGATCGAACGGGCCGACGCCCTGGTGCTGGTCTACCCGATCTACTGGTGGTCGATGCCGGCGTTGCTCAAGGGCTGGATTGATCGGGTGTTCTCCAATGGCTGGGCGTTCGACTTCAAGCTCGACGAGTCCTTTGTGCAGAAACTGCAGCATTTGCGGGTCCATCTGGTCGCCCTCGGTGGAGCCGACGCCGACAGTTTTCAACGCCACGGCTACGACCAGGCGATGGTCACGCAGATCGACCACGGCATCTTCGGCTACTGCGGTGCCCGCGTGGTGAGCTCCGAACGCTTGCTGGATTCGGAAACCCTTGATCCAAACGTGCATCTGCAAACGGCCCGAGCCCTGGGCCAGCGGGTGTTCTCGGCCATCGAGGAGCCCGCGCCAGCAGCAACCGATGCCGAGTGCGCATGATCAGAGGGCTCGACGGTCGGCGGCAGACAGGGGCACGTCGCGCTGGTAGATATCCGGGATATACACCGCCCGCCCCTGGCTGTCCGCTTGCACTGTCCAGTATCCAAGCAGGATCGGCATGGGCTTGGCCAGCCGGAATTCATGGGTCAACTCGCTTGCCAACAAGGTATCGGTGCGCGTGCGTTCGGCCGGGGTCACCAGCAGGTCGCGCAGATGCATGACTTGTTCGATGCGTACGCAGCCTGAGCTGAATGCCCGCGGGCCTTTGCTGAAAAGTGCCTGGCTGGGGGTGTCGTGCAGGTATACCGAAAACGGGTTGGGGAAGCGCACGACCAGTTTACCCAAGGGGTTTTTCGCGCCGGCGTCCTGGCGCAGCATCAGGTTGCCAGGGTGATCCCAGTCGATATTTTCCACCGCCAGGGGCAAGCCATCGCGATCGATCACCTTGAGGTTATGCCGGGTGAGGAACTCCGGGTCGCGGCGGATTTCGGGCAGTTTGTCCTCGCGCATGATCGTCGGCGGAATGGTCCAAGTCGGGTTCAGCGTCAGTCGGGTGATACGCGACTTGATCAGCGGTGTCTGGCGTTCGGCGCGGCCAACCTGGGTACGGGTCTGCCATACCGGGGCGCCTGCCTGGTAGACCGTCAACTGCGCCGCCGCGACGTTGACCAGCACGCTGTCCGGCTCCAGGTCCTGAGCCAGCCAGCGCATGCGCTCCAGATTGATCCGCAATTGCTCGCGGCGCATGGCCGGGCTGACGTTCAGCTCGGTAACCGTCCACGGCCCCACCACCCCATCGGCTTGCAGTGAATGGTGGAGCTGGAAGCTTTTCATCGCCTCCACGAGGCTCGGGCTGTAGTGTTCATCGGCCTCCAGCGGCGGCACGCTCAGGTAGCCTTCGTTGAACAGGCGCCGGGCCAGCGCGGGCACGCGGGCGTCACGTTTGTCGGGTTGCAACAATGGGCCGGTCGGCACGGCCTGCCAGTCAGCCAGCGGTTGCTGGCGTTGCCGGGCGTAGAGTTCGCGCAGGTTGCGATACAGGTCCAAGGGCGGCCGCGCCTGTGCAAACGCCTCGGCGGGGTCGCGCAGGCCGGCGACGGCGAAGTGCAGCACCATGGCCTGACGGTCCGGCAACTGGGGGTTGGCCTTCCAGATCGGCTCCAGGCGGTTCTGCGCCAGGTAGCCGAAACGCAGCTCATGCAGCGCTTGCAGGTAGCGCTGGCTGATGGCGATGTCGGTACAGGCTGCATTGGCATAGGCGCCTTCGCCGGGCAGGCGGTAGCGGTTCGGGTCCAGGCCATCGTCGGCCAGTTGTTGCAATTGGATTTGCAAGGCCTGCAACCGCTCATCGTCCGCCCAGAGGGCCTGGCCTGCGTTTTGCTGGTACAAGGCCTGCAAGCTCAACACCGTCGAAAAATCGACGCCCGCGGCCAGTTCCGGGCAGTTGACCGACAGTTGTGCCAAGGTCGATTGCGCGTGCGCGGGGTCGCCCTCCTCGGCTGTCGCGACCAATGGCGCAACGAGCAATAAAAGGCTCAGGTAACATGCGGGCTTTTTGAACAACTGCTTTACTCCAATCCATGGCCGTCTCGTTGACGGTGAATTTTTTGCGCCAGGTACGACCCGCCATCATGCAGACAAACAAAACCGGACGGGATGCCGCAAACGAACGCCAGCGTCAGCTTTTTTCGCCCGTATCGCGCTCAGTCTCGCGCCTGCTGCGCCGACTCTGCCTGGTCATGGCCGGCCTGGGCGTCATATCCGGCCCGGCACTGGCGCAAAAGTCCGGTTCCCAGCCGCTTTACAACAGCCTCGCCCACGCGGCGCCGGAACTCAATCCCCTAGCGCTTAAAAGTGCCTTGGGCGCAATGCAATGCGCTGTCGCCAACGGCGCTCGCCCGGCCCGTCACCTGGCGGTGATTGACTATTCGCAGCCCTCCACGGCACGGCGGCTGTGGATCTTCGACCTGCGCCAGAAAAAATTGGTCCTGCGCGACCTGGTTGCCCACGGGCAGAAATCCGGGGAAAACTTCGCCACGCAATTTTCCAATCGCCTGGGCAGCTACCAATCCAGCCTGGGACTGTTCCGCACCCAGGAAAGCTATCAGGGCGCCCATGGTTATTCGCTGCGCATGGACGGCCTGGAGCCTGGCTTCAATGATCTGGCCCGCGACCGCGCGATCGTGATTCATGCCGCCGACTATGTGAATCCGTTGTGGAGTGTGCGCCAGGGTCGTATCGGCCGCAGCCAGGGCTGCCCGGCCGTGCGCCCGCAAGTGGCGCGCCAGGTGATCGACAAGCTCAAGGGCGGGCAATTCATGTTTTCCTGGTACCCGGATCCGGCGTGGCTCAAGCGTTCGGCCTATCTCAATTGCCAGGCGCAGCAGGTGGCGAGCATTCTATCGACCCGCGGCGGCGAGTAAAGCGGCCGCTGCGCGCCCGAGCGGTAGCAAGCGCCCTCGCCACGGGTATCGTGCAAATCTCCTGGCCAGCGATTGCGCCGGGTGGGTTCGTGGTTAAAATGCCGGCCTTTCGAATTGCTGGCGTTTTTTCTGATGAATCCTGAAGCCCTCCAAACCTTGCAGAGCCATTTATCGACGGCGCTGGAGTCGGTGCCTGACGAAACCCGTCGGCTGTTCCACGGGCGCGGACGCTGCTGGGCGGGGCTGGAACAGATCACCGTCGATTGGCTGCAAGGCGTGGTGCTGGTCTCGCTGTTCAAGGAACCCGAGCCGGCGCAACTGGACGATCTGCTCGCGATGCTACGCGACCTTGTCGCCTCGCCGGCCTGGCAGCGCAGCGCCGCCCATACGCTGGCTCTGCAGCATCGATACCTGCCCGATAGCCTTACCGAGTGGCTGGAGGGCGAGCCGATCGATGAGTGGACCCTGACCGAAGGCGGCCTGCGCTACCGGATCGACCTCGGCAAGAAGCAGAACAACGGCCTGTTCCTCGACATGCGCTACGGGCGTGACTGGGTGCGCGCCCATGCCCGTGGCAAGCGCGTGCTGAACCTGTTCGCTTATACCTGCGGTTTCTCGGTGGCGGCGATCGCCGGCGGCGCGCAACACGTGGTCAACCTGGACATGTCCCGCGCGGCCTTGAGTCGTGGGCGCGACAACCACCGGTTGAACGGCCACGACCTGGGCCAGGTGAGTTTCCTTGGCCACGACCTGTTCAAGTCGTGGGGCAAGGTGATCAACAGCGGCCCCTACGACCTGGTCATCATCGACCCGCCCACGTTCCAGAAAGGCAGCTTCCTTTTGACCAAGGATTACCAGCGTGTGCTGCGTCGCCTGTCGGAGCTGCTGACTGCCCATGGCGTGGTACTGGCCTGCAGCAACGATCCGGCGACCGGTCCGGATTTCCTCATCGACGGCGTCATGCGTGAAGCGTCCGGCCTGATATTCGAAGAGCGACTGCCAAATCCTCCGGAATTTCCAGATACAGACCCCGCCTGTGGCTTGAAGGCCATGGTGTTCAAGCGTAAGGACCCGGCCATCGACTGAAAACTGCGTGTCGGGATTACACATTTCCACTATTTGATGGATCTTGCTCGCGACTAGACTGTTTCACGTTGTCTGCAGCTTGAACCGGTCCGGTTGCACCTGCGGCAACCTCGAACCCGGACTGTTCAAGGATTGAAGAACCATGTCGCAATCACATCCCTCTGACCCGCGCC
>NZ_JBHFJB010000035.1:49279-50731 GCF_057334555.1 Pseudomonas sp. AGC41 | reverse complement strand
GCCCCGCGCTGATCATCTTGTGCCTGGGCGTGCTGATGATCGTGCTCGACGGTACGGTGGTGAACGTCGCCCTGCCGTCGATCAAGGACAACCTGCAATTCAACGACACCAACCTGGCCTGGGTCGTCAATGCTTACTTACTGACCTTTGGCGGCTTCCTGCTGCTCGGCGGTCGCCTCGGCGACCTCTATGGCCACCGCCGGCTGTTTACCCTGGGATTGGCCGCGTTCACCCTCGCGTCGCTGGCCTGCGGACTGGCGCCATCACAGTCATGGTTGATCACTGCCCGTGCGGTTCAAGGCCTCGGCGGTGCAGTGGTCACCGCGGTGGCCTTGTCGTTGATCATGGACTTGTTCACGGAGCCCGGCGAGCGTGCCCGGGCGATGGGCGTATACAGTTTCGTCTGTGCTGCGGGCGGCAGTATTGGTGTGCTGTTGGGTGGTTTGCTGACCGATCTGCTGAGTTGGCATTGGATCTTCCTGGTCAACCTGCCTGTCGGCCTGACCGTCCTGGCGCTGTCCCTCAAGTTGTTGCCCGCCGTGCGCGCCGAAGGCAGCGGGCAATTGGATGTTGCCGGCGCGGTGACCGCCACCCTGTCGTTGATGATCGCCGTGTACGCCGTGGTCAACGGCAATGAGCGGGGCTGGACCTCCCTCCATACGCTGGGCCTGTTGGCAGCCTCGGCCTTGTTGATGCTGGCCTTCATTCTGCTCGAACGCCGGATTGCGCATCCCTTGATTCCGATGAGCCTGTTTCGCCTGCATAACCTGCGCACCGCCAATCTGCTCGCCGTGCTCTGGGCCGCGTCGATGTTCGCCTGGTTTTTCCTGTCAGCGCTCTACATGCAATTGGTGCTGGGCTATACGCCGATGCAAGTGGGATTGGCGTTCCTGCCAGCAAACGTGATCATGGCGATTTTTTCCCTGGGTCTGTCCGCGCGGCTGGTGATGCGCTACGGCACACGAACGCCGTTGGCGGCAGGCCTGCTGCTCGCCGCCATCGGCCTGGCACTGTTTGCACGGGCGCCGCTGGACGGCCAGTTCGTCGGCGACGTCCTGCCGGGCATGTTGCTGCTGGGGTTGGGCGCGGGGATGGCGTTCAATCCGATGTTGCTCGCGGCGATGAGCGACGTGGAACCCAAGGATTCCGGCCTGGCATCTGGCGTCGTCAATACGTCGTTCATGATGGGCGGCTCCGTGGGCCTGGCGGTGCTGGCAAGCATTGCCGCGTACCGGACCAAGACGGCCGCGTCCGATCTCGCGCCGCTGGTTGCGCTCAACGACGGGTATCAGGTGGCGTTTTTGATCGGCGCAGCGTTCGCGCTGACCGCAGCCGTACTGGCGGGGCTGCTGCTGCGAAGCACCAGGAAGGGACAGCAGGCGAAGGTCGACTCCGCAGCCCACCCTGCCCCTTGACGGCGCCGAGCGGCAACGACAGGCATCAAGTGATGCC
>NZ_JBHFJB010000035.1:47123-49259 GCF_057334555.1 Pseudomonas sp. AGC41 | reverse complement strand
CCTGTCGTTGCTGCCGGTTCAGTCGGGTCTCAGGCGGCCATCTGCTCACACGCTTCGGCGCAGGACTGGCAGGCCTTGGCGCAATCCTGACAGTGGCCCGCTTCATGTTTCGCGCATTCTTCACCACAAGCCCGACAGATGCTCGCGCAGACGATGCAAAGATCCGTCGCTACCCGACTGTCACGCTGCATCAGCGTTGCCGCGAGGCGGCACAGGTCGGCGCAGTCACGGTCCAGCTCAATGCAACGGGCCATCATTTGAACGTTTTCTTCTTGCAGGCAAGCGCTGGCGCAGGCCTCGCAGGTCATGGCGCAGGCGAGGCATTCGTCGATGCAGGTTTGATAACGGCTGTTCATGGCACTCTCCTCTTTTGAAGGTCGATTCAAAAAATGCATACCGCCTGTTCAGGCAGGTATAAGCGTGCGACTCGGCCCATGAACCGGGGGTTTCAAAAGAAGAATTACATTTTCGTCAGCTGGACCGGCCTGCCGGTCTTCCTGCATCCTGGATCAGACCACCAGCGTCAACCACGCCGAAACCAGCAACAACACGGCCATGACGCGGTTGAAGCGGCCCATCGCCACGGCGGAACGGCAGAACTTCGCCGCGCCACGTCCCAGGTAGGCCCAGGCGGTCATGCAAGGAATGGAGATGGCAAAGAACGCCAGGGACAGCCAGAGCACCCGCACGGTACGGTCTGCCTCGGCGCCAGCGAATACGCTGACCACCGCTAGGGCCATCATCCAGGTCTTCGGGTTTACCAGTTGCAAGCCGGCGGCGCCCGCCAGGCCGAGCCGTGGGCCTTCGACCGGGCGGTCTGGATCGATGGCCTCGGCCGGTGCGCTGAAAATCTGCCAGGCCATCCAGCTCAGCCAGGCGATGCCGGCCCAGGACAGCGCCGTTTGAATCGTCGCATGTCGCGCCAGCACGTCGCCCAGCCCGGTGCCCACCAACAACACCAGCAACGCGGCAGCCGCGCAGGCGCCGAGGATGATCGGCCAGGTGGTCGCCAGGCCGAAGCGCGAGCTATGGCTCAGCACCAGGATATTGGTCGGACCCGGGGTGATGGAGGCGACAAACGCAAACAAGGCAAACGGCAACAACTGATCCATGGCGCAACTTCTCGATGAATGATCGTGGACTTGATCATCGCGTTGCAGCCGGGCTCAGTCTGGAACAATTGAGCAGCGCTTGCGGTAATCCGCCGGGCTCATGCGATAGGCGCGCTGGAACCAGCGGCCGAGGTGACTCTGGTCGGCAAAGCCGAGCATGGCGGCGACCACCACGGCGCTTTCGCCACGGGCCAGCAATCGCCGCGCCCGGGCCAGGCGCAACTGGATCAGATACGCGTGGGGCGCCAGGCCGAAGGCCGCCTTGAACGCACGACTGAGGCGAAAACGATCCACGCCGGTGACGCGCGCCAGGTCATCCAGGCTGATGTCCTCGCTCAAGTGGCTGTGCAAATAATCCCGGGCCTGCTGGGCGACCAGTGGCAGACGTGGGTCGGGATTGATCCGTGTTCGCCAGTGCAAATGCTGAGTGAGGTTCGACAGCAGCGTATCGAGGGCGGTCTGGCGGACGATCAGGATGTCCTGTTCGTGCAGGCTCTGGAAAGCCGCGGCGGTTGCCCTTGCCAGTCGCGCGTCATCGTTCAGCGTGACGGCAAAGCCCAGTTGCGCGTTGTCTGGCGCATCCTCGAACAACGAGCGCAGTTCGCGCTCCAGCCATTGCGGCTCCAGGTACAAGGTGCGATAGGTAAACCCGTTTTCGTGCGGCGCGTTACCGTCATGCAGTTCCCCCGGTTCAAGCAGGAACACCTTGCCCGGCGTGCTGTTGTGTTGCTGCTGACGGCAATGGAACTGCTGCACGCCCTGCTCCGTCACGCCCACCAGATAGGCATCGTGCCAGTGCGGATCGTAGGCGTGCCCCTCGAAATGCGCGCGCACGGTCTCGATGCCGGACGTGGCGTCCTGCTTGAGATCGATCCAGTTGCGCGCGGTCATGGGCTGTCTCGTTTATGTATCGGCTGGCTGAGATTAAACGACTTGGATGGGGTGGTCTGGAAGATTTGTGCAGTTTCAATCCGGCATTGTGTTCCTCCTGTGGGAGCGAGCCTGCTCGCGAAGGCGGTGTATC
>NZ_JBHFJB010000035.1:39094-47065 GCF_057334555.1 Pseudomonas sp. AGC41 | reverse complement strand
CCCCCTCCCACAATAGCTAGCGGGCTAACGGAGATCCAATGTGGGAGCGAGCTTGCTCGCGATGGCGGTGTCCCAGTCAACAAAGATGTTGGATCTGCAGCGCCATCCAAGGGCCCGGCATCACGCGTCCGGCGTGATCACTGGCAACACCGTCTCCACCGCCAATCGCGCCAGTTCCGCATCTTCCTCGGCCTTGACCCCCGACACGCCGATGGCGCCGATGCACTGACCGTCGTGACGGATCGCCACGCCGCCCTCGAGCATGCCTTGCAAGTGCGGAGCGCTGAGGAAGGCGATGCGACCGCCGTTTATCATGTCCTCGAAGGCCTTGCTGTCCCGCCGGCCCATGGCGGCGGTGCGGGCTTTTTCGGTGGCAATGTAGGCCGACAATGGCGAGGCCCCGTCCAGGCGCAACAGCCCCAAGGGATGCCCGCCATCGTCGACCACACAGACCGATACGGCCCATTGACGCTGGTGGGCCAGCTCCTTGGCTGCTACTAGCAACTGGGCAACGTCCTGTTCGGTGAGTACCGCTTTGGTTTTCATGAATCACTCCATGCTGTGCAGCGTGAGGCCCGCCAGCCGACGCTGCGGGCGAGGGACACGGCGACGGTCATTCGCCATAGATATCAAAATCGAAGTACTTCTGGCGAATCCGCTCGTAGGTGCCGTTGGCGCGAAGGGTCGCCAGCGCCTGGTTGAAACGGCCCGCTAGCGGATCATTCTTGCGCACGGCGATTCCGATGCCCGTGCCGAAGTATTGTTCTTCGACGAAGTTTGGGCCAACAAATTCGAAATCCTTGCCTTCAGGACGCTTGAGCAGGCTTTCGTCGATGGCCACCGAACTGGCCATCGTCGCGTCCAGGCGTCCGCCCAGCAGGTCGAGGAAGACTTCGTTTTGCGAGCCATAACGGATCACCTCGGCCCCGGCCGGGGCAAATTTGTCGGTGACGTAACGATCGAAGTTGGTCGCCCGTTGCACGCCGATCCGCTTGCCTTTGAGCTGCGCGGGGATATCCTGGATGCCACTGCCCTTGCGAAACACCAGCCGCGCCGGAATCCGATAATAACGGTCGGTGAAGTCCACCGACTTCATCCGCTCCGGGGTGATCGACATGGAGGAAATCACCGCGTCGACTTTTTTCACCTTCAGCGCCGGGATCAAGCCGTCGAACTCCTGCTCCTGCCAGACGCAACGAACCTTCATCTCGGCGCAAAGCGCCTGGCCGATGTCATAGTCGAAGCCGACGATGGCGTTGTCCGGGGTTTTCGAGGCGAAGGGTGGGTATGCCGCCTCGATGCCGATGCGCAGCGAGGTTTCGGCGGCGTGCAGATTGGCGCCGAATGCCAGCAGCGAGACAAAGCCCAGCTTGAGTGCAATGCGTTTAACGTTCATTCATTAGCTCCGGATGCGATGTTATTGATTTCGGACGCTCCACGGGAAGTCGTCCGTTATGGCAGCAGCAATCTGAACAAGCGCGGGCGACCACTCTGGCGGTGGTCTTGCCCGATAGCGGCACAGCGGTGTCCGGCGGTCCTACACCGCGGCGGTCACGATCAGTTCCAAGAGGATCTGCGGGTCGTCAAACGCCACCTGTGCGGTGGCTCGCGCCGGGGTATGCGCGGCGTCGACCCAGTCGCTCCAGATCGCGTTCATCGCAGCGAAATCGCGGCCCATGTCTTTCATCCAGATCTGCACGCTGAGCAGGCGGCGCTTGTCGCTGCCCGACGCGGCGAGCAATTCGTCGATCCGCTGCAGCACCTGGCGGGTCTGGCCCTGGATGTCCTGGCTGCAATCGGCGGCGACAATGCCGCTGAGCCAGGCCACGCCGTTGTGCACGACGCTGCGGCTCAGGCGCGGGTTGCTTTCGATACGTTGAATGGTCATGACGGTTCCTCGACGCAGTGACGTTCGCCGGCCAGTTGGGCCAGCGTGATGGGTTTGAGGGGCGGACGGATGCGGTAGTAACCGACTTCAGCGGGCGACACGCGGCGCTGGGCGGCGATGATCTGGGTGACGCTCAAGCCGCATTGGCGCCCTTGGCACGGGCCCATGCCGCAACGGCTGAAGGCTTTGGTCTGGTTGGGCCCCAGACAGCCGAGGTCGACGTAGCGGCGGATAGCGCCAGCCGTGACTTCTTCGCAGCGACACACGATGACGTCGTCGGGCGGGACGCAACTTTCTGCCGGGGGGCGATACAACGCATCGATCAAAGGCCGCGCAGCACGGGCGCGGCGCAGGGCTTTCTCAAGGCGGCGCGCTCCACGAGACACACCGGCAATCGCCATCGCAGCGAGTCGCCCTTCCAGCCGCGCCACCTGCGCGCCGCCAATGGCACCGCCGTCACCGGCGATGAAAATGCCCGGTGCACTGGTTTCGCCCAAGTCATTGCGGCGTGGAATCCAGCACAGCTGCGACTCGCTCCAGTCATGCACCAGCCGTAACGACCAGCTGATTTGCGTGTGCGGCACCACGCCCTGGTGCAATAAAATCAATCCGGCGGGCACTCGCAAGTGCCGCCCTCCACTGTCGAAGCTCAGTGCGCTGGCGCGGTCCTCGCCCTCGACGCGCAGGTTGCCGGCACCCGGAAAGTGGCGGATGCCGCCACGCTTCAACTCAGCCAGCAGCCCGACGCCCTTGAGCAGATCGCGCCAGCCGCGCAACGCACCGGGAATCAGTCGCCAGGCCCGCAGCAGCTCACGACGGTGGCTGGTATCGACCAGCGCCTCGACGGCAATGCCGGCGCGCAGGTACTGCGCCGCCAGCAGGTACAACAGCGGACCGCAACCCGCCAGGACCACCGGCCCAGCCGGTACCAGCGCCGCGCTCTTGAGCAGGATCTGCCCCGCACCGGCCGTCATGACCGCAGGCAAGGTCCAGCCGGGAATCGGC
Source organism: Pseudomonas sp. AGC41 (assembly GCF_057334555.1). Taxonomy (NCBI): domain Bacteria; kingdom Pseudomonadati; phylum Pseudomonadota; class Gammaproteobacteria; order Pseudomonadales; family Pseudomonadaceae; genus Pseudomonas; species Pseudomonas sp. AGC41. The sequence goes on along the minus strand of NZ_JBHFJB010000035.1, from coordinate 44,172 downwards.
ATCGGCCGTTCGAAGGCGCCCGTGGCGATCAGCAGATTGCGCCCGCGCAACACCTCTGCGCAGCCGTCGATCAGGTAGTGCACCTCACGCTGGGGGGTGACTTGCCAGATCGCCGCGTTGGGCAGGTAACGCGCCCCGCATCGGAGAAAATCCGCCGCCAGCTGCGCACCAGCGCTGTAGTCTTCGCCCAGCACCGCCCGGCTGCGGGCATCGGCTTGAAGCACCTGGCGATAAATCTGCCCGCCAGGACTGGCCTGCTCATCCAGCACCACGACCGACAATCCCTGGTTCCTGGCCTCGATGGCGGCGCTCATGCCGGCCGGTCCGGCACCGATGATGATCAGGTCGATCACGGCGTTACTCATCGGTCCCCTCCTCGTTCGGCGCCAGGCTGACGGCGCCGCGTTGGCGTTGCACGCGCATGCCCGGGCGCACCGCCACCAGGCACGACTGGACGTTGGCCTGGCCGTCCACTTGCACCAGGCATTCGAAGCACACGCCCATCAGGCAGTACGGCGCAGCGGGCCTGCCGCTGACAGCGCTGTCACGGGTATGCCGAACGCCGCTGGCGAGCAGCGCCGCCGCAAGGCAGACATCACCCGGCACGCTCAAGGGCTTGCCGTCGAACTCGATCAGTACCGGGTTCTGCGAGACGGCCAAAGGCCGGAACAGGCTTTCAGCCGACATGACGCACCTCGGTTGGCGAATTGAAGCGCTGCAGGCCGAATGGCTTGACGGCTGGGTCATCGAACTCGCCGGCAATCCACGGGGCCAGGCGCAGGGCATGAACGGCGGCCAAGGTCACGCCGCTGTGGCAACTGACGACCGCCAGGCCCGGGCAGCCCTGGGGCATTTCGTAAATCGGAAACCCGTCGGCGCTCATCACCCGCAACGCGCCCCAGGCCCGCACCAGGCGTACGTCACCCAGCAGTGGGAAACACTGCACGGCGCGTCGGGCGATCGCGGCCATGACCTGGCTGCCGGTGCTGTCGTCAAAGCCGGCCGACTCATGGGAATCGCCCAGTTGCACGGTGCCCTCGTCGGTCTGGCGCACATACGTCGTGGGGTAATGGAGGAACGGCTTGAGTCGTTCGGTCACCAGGATCTGCCCGCGATTGGGTTGCACGGGCACGTCCAATCCGACCCTTTCGCCCAATGCCCGATTGCCCAGGCCCGCGGCCAGGACAACCTGCGCGGCAGACCAGCGCTGATCGGCGGCGCGCAGTTGCAAACCCGTGGTGTGCGGTTCGATGGCCTCGACGCGGTGACCATTGATCAACGTCACGCCACGCGCTTTGCAGGCCGCATGCAGCGAACGCAACAGCTTGAGCGGGTTGACGTGACCATCCATGGGCGAGAAACAGCCGCCCACCACGTCGGGGCCGATACCCGGCAGACGGCCGCGCAGTTGTGCTCTGTCAAGCAGCTCATAGGGATAATTACCGTCGAGGGCCTCGCGCAGCCACGCCAGGCGCGCGGTTTCCTCGGCCATTTCTGCGTCGCTCAGGCACAACTGGAAACCGCCCTGCTGGCGCAGATGGATATCGATACCCGTGTCGGCTTGCAGCGCTTCGGCGAAGCGCGGCCACAGCGCCACCGAGTCACGGGTCCATTGTGCATACGGGCTCATTCCGTAGCCCTTGCCCTGGACCCAGAGCAGACCGAAGTTGCCACGGGCGGCGCGAATCGCGTCGTCGCCCTCGTCGAGCACACTCACTTGGCGCCCGAGCAGGGCCAGGCCATAGGCAATGGACATACCCACCAGGCCGCCACCTACGATGATCACATCAGTTTTTTGCATGACTGCTTTATCGCTGTTCCAAAGGCCTTGAAGTACGGCGAGGCGCCGATTCATGGCCGGGCGAGTTCATGCGATCGATCCTAGGACGCTGCCACGCTGATTAAAAATGCTTTATTTTTGATAGCTCATGTCTTTTTGTTATGGGTGAGCATCCTTATGAACCTCCGCCAGTTGGAAGCGTTTCGCGCGGTGATCCTCGGCCAGACGGTGACTCGCGCCGCCGAAATGCTGCACATCTCGCAGCCCGCCGCGACCCGGCTGATTGCCAGCCTGGAAGAAGACATCGGCTTCAGCCTGTTCGACCGTATCAAGGGCCGGCTGCAACCGACCGCCGAGGCCATGACGCTGTATCAGGAGGTGCAGCGCTCGCTGCTGGGGGTGGAGCGGATCGCGCGCACGGCCCAGGACATCCGCAACCTCAAGCGCGGTTCGCTGCACATTGCCTGCGCGCCGGCCATGGGTCTGTCGTTCCTGCCGCGGGCGATTGCCGCGTTCATGGCCGAGCATGAGCAGGTGCAGGTCTCGCTGGTGGTGCATTCCTCGCGGGAAGTCGTTGACCTGGTGGTAGGCCAGCGCTGTGACCTGGGCCTGATCGTCCTGCCCAATACCTACCCGAGTCCCCGTGCCGAAAAGTTGCTGGCTACGCGCATGCTCTGCGCCCTGCCCGCCGGCCATCGGCTACAGGACCGCGCGTCCATCAAACCGGAAGACCTGCAGGGCGAACGGTTCATTTCCTACCCGCAATCCATCGGCTCCCGGCAACACATCGACGCGATTTTCGCCGCTCACGGCGTCGAGCGTGAGCTGCGCCTGGAAACCCAATTGTCCCAGCCGATGTGCACTTTTGTTGAGCAAGGCCTGGGCGTCGCCCTGGTGGACGCCATCAGTGCCGTTGAATACCGCGGCAACGGCATCGTCTTCCGGGCCTTCGAACCGGCGATCGAAATGGACTTCAGCATGCTGCTGCCGATCCATGGACCGTTGTCGAAACTGCAGGCGCGCTTCCTTGAACACATGCAGCGATTCATCGAGGCGCAGGTACCGGCGGCTTATCGGTTTTAAATCCATCAATGGATCCACTGATCAACACCGATCATCTGCGCAACCACCAAAACCGTTGACAAGCAAATTAGTTAAGAGAGTTAATGGATCCACTGATAAAAACAAAACCAGCCTGGAGATCCCTCTCATGTACCCCAAGAACGCCTGGTACGTTGCCTGCACCCCGGACGAGATTGCCGACAAGCCGCTGGGTCGGCAGATCTGTGGCGAGAAAATGGTTTTCTACCGCGGGCTTGCCGGCAAAGTCGCCGCCGTCGAGGACTTCTGTCCCCATCGAGGCGCACCGCTCTCGCTCGGTTATGTCGAGAACGGCAACCTGGTGTGTGGCTACCATGGGCTGGTCATGGGGGACGACGGCAAGACTGTCGAGATGCCCGGGCAACGGGTTCGGGGATTTCCTTGCAACAAGACCTTTGCGGTGCAGGAGCGCTACGGGTTTATCTGGGTCTGGCCGGGTGAGCAGGCATTGGCCGACCCTGCGCTGATCCATCCTCTGGAATGGGCGGAAAACGCGGAATGGGCGTATGGCGGCGGTCTCTTCCATATCCAGTGCGACTATCGCCTGATGATCGACAACCTGATGGACCTGACGCACGAAACCTACGTGCATGCCTCAAGCATCGGCCAGAAGGAAATCGACGAGGCACCGCCAGTGACCACGGTCGAAGGCGACGAGGTGGTCACTGCCCGCCACATGGAAAACATCATGGCTCCGCCCTTCTGGCGCATGGCGTTGCGCGGCAACAACCTGGCCGACGACGTGCCGGTGGATCGCTGGCAGATCTGCCGATTCACCCCGCCCAGCCACGTAATGATCGAAGTCGGCGTGGCCCATGCCGGCCACGGTGGCTATCACGCCGCGCCGCAATACAAGGCGTCGAGCATCGTGGTCGATTTCATCACGCCGGAAACCGAGACCTCCATCTGGTACTTCTGGGGCATGGCCCGCCACTTCCAGCCTCAGGACAAAGCGCTGACCTCGAGTATTCGCGAGGGCCAGGGCAAGATCTTCAGCGAAGACCTGGAGATGCTCGAACGCCAGCAGCGCAACCTGCTGGACCATCCGCAACGCAATCTGCTCAAGCTCAACATCGATGCCGGCGGCGTGCAGTCGCGTCGGGTGCTGGGACGCTGGATCGCCCGCGAGCGTGAGCAACAGGCCGCCCTGATCGCCAGTACCCGGCAGCCGCAACACGCGGAGCAACGGCCATGATCGAAGTCCAGGTCGCGGCACGCACTATTGAAACCGCGGACATCTGCAGCTACGAGCTGACCAGTATCGACGGCCAGCCACTGCCGGCCTTTACCGCCGGCGCCCATATCGACGTGCATTTGCCCGACGGGCTGGTTCGCCAGTACTCGCTGTGCAACCACCCGGAAGAACGCCATCGCTACCTCATCGGCGTGCTCAAGGATCCCTCGTCACGAGGTGGCTCACGCAGCCTGCATGAACAGATCCAGCCGGGTGCGCGGCTGCTGATCAGCGAACCGCGCAACCTGTTTGCCCTGGCCCCTGCGGCCCTGGGCAGCCTGCTGTTTGCCGGCGGCATCGGCATCACGCCGATCCTGTGCATGGCCGAGCAGCTGGCCCAGAGCGGCGCCGCGTTCGCATTGCACTACTGTGCCCGGTCCCGGGACCGCGCCGCTTTTATCGAACGCCTGGAGCAGTCGCCTTACGCCGACCGGGTATTCCTGCATTTCGATGAAGAACCCATCACCGCACTGGATGCCGTTCGGGTACTGGCTTCGCCCAGCGCCGACCTGCACCTGTATGTCTGTGGTCCCGGCGGGTTCATGCAGCACATTCTCGACACCGCCAAGGCCCAGGGCTGGCAGGAAGCCAATCTGCACCGGGAATACTTCGCCGCGGCACCGATCGACACCACAGCCGATGGCCGCTTCTCGGTGAAGCTTGCCAGCAGCGGTCAGGTTTTCGAGGTGCCGGCGGACCGTAGCGTGGTCCAGGTGTTGGAAAGCCATGGCATCGAGGTTCCGATTTCCTGCGAGCAAGGCGTCTGCGGCACCTGCCTGACCCGCGTACTGGAAGGCGTGCCGGACCATCGGGACATGTTCCTGACTGAAGCCGAGCAAGCCTGCAACGACCAGTTCACGCCGTGCTGTTCGAGGTCGAGGACACCGCTGTTGGTGCTGGATCTCTGAAGCCCAATATCCTGTGTGTGATGTTGGACCTTTAGAACACCACACCCTGTGGGAG
>NZ_JBHFJB010000035.1:38188-39022 GCF_057334555.1 Pseudomonas sp. AGC41 | reverse complement strand
CTCGCTCCCACAAGTGCTCAGTCCGATCGGAGGATCAGCTTCATCCGCTCATCCGCCAACGTCGAGCCAAACACCTCGGCGTAGCGCAGGGTCGCGTTGGCGTGCTCGCGCATGATCGCCTCGGCCCGGGCGCCCTGGCGATTGACCAGCGCGTCGAACACCGAATGATGCTGCATGTGGGCATAGTTGAAGCGGCGGTATTCGCCGGCCATGTTCTGGCGATCGACCGCCAGGGCCGTGACCGAGGCGAACGGCAGGTGATCGTTGCGCGCCAGGGCGTCGGCGATGGCCGGGTTGTGGCTGCCCTCGACGATCACCTGGTGAAAACGCATGTTGAGGTCGTGATAGACCTCCAGGTCCTCTTCGGTCACATAACCTTTGGCGAACAGTTCATCGCCATCGACCAGGCACTGCTCAAGCGCCCGGCGAGCCTCCTCGGACAAGCCGCGTTCGGCGGTTTGCCGGGCGGCCAGGCCCTCCAGCACCCCACGCACCTCCACCGCCCCGGCAATCTCCTCGGCGCTGACCGAGCGCACCTGGAAACCCCGCCCGCCAAAACGCACCAGCAGCCCTTCCTGCTCCAGGGTGCGAAACGCCATGCGCACCGGCATCCGCGAGACGCCGAACAACTGCGCCGTGGGAATTTCCATCAGTCGCTCGCCGGCCGCCAGCTCGCCGGAGGCGATCATCCGACGCAACGCAACCAGCACCGTTTGGCCGGGCTTGCTCATCCAAGTGATTTCCAGAAGGGAGAGAGCCGCCATAGTAGTTGCAATCAAATGTGGGAGCGAGCTTGCTCGCGATTGCGGTACATCAGCCGCCATCGATATCGAC
>NZ_JBHFJB010000035.1:30055-38160 GCF_057334555.1 Pseudomonas sp. AGC41 | reverse complement strand
CCCCCCACAGAGGCAGGTGTCAGCCGCCACGCAGGATCGTTGGGTCCTCGCCTCGATACAGCGCCTCGACCTTCGCCGCGCGCCATTGCAACACGGCGCGCTGGTTGATCGAGCCCTTGTCGGTGATTTCGCCACGGTCGATGGAAGCGGGTTCGTCGAGCAGTGCGATCCACTCCACACGACTGGCGTTGCCGTTGGCTTCGCGGTTCAGACGCTGCAACCAGTCGGCGAACCACTGGCGCACCGGTGGGCTGGCCAGGACTTCGGTGTCGCTGGCGTCCTGCGCCAGGCCCGAGAGGCGCCGGCAGTCATGCAGGCGCGGAAAGACCAGCGCGCCCAGGTGCGGGCGGTCCGGCGCCGTCACCACCAGGTCCTGGACGTACGGCGTGCCTTCCAGCACCGCGCGGTTGCGCAACGGCCCGACGCTGACGAACACGCCGGAGGACAATTTGAAGTCTTCGGCGATACGCCCGTCGAACATCAGCCCCAGCTGCGGGTTGGCGGGATCGGCCAGCTTGATGGCGTCGCCCGAGCAATAGAAACCGGCCTCGTCGAACACCTCGGCGGTCTGCTGCGGCGAACGCCAGTAGCCGGGCATGATGTGCGGCCCGCGAAAGCGCCCTTCGAACTTGCCGTCCACCGGCACCATCCGCACTTCGCAACCTGGCGCCGGCAAGCCGATGTAGCCGGCCATGGACAGCGGCCCGGTGGTGAAGGTGCAGGACGGCGACGCTTCGGTCATGCCCAGGCCGGCCATCATGCGGATGCGCTCGCCGCAATGCCGCTCGGCCACCTTGTCGAGGCGATCCCAGGTGCTTTGCGAAAGCCCCGCCGCGGCGAAGAAGAACAGGCTGATGCGCTTGAAGAAGCGCTCGCGCAACTCGGCGTCCTGTTCCAGCGCGCTGACCAATTCTTCCCAGCCCTTGGGCACGGTCAGGTAGGCGGTTGGGGAAATTTCCTTGAGGTTGCGCAAGGTTTCGGCGAAGCCCTGGACGGTGGGCTTGCCATCGTCCAGATAGAAGGTGCCGCCGTTGTACAGCACGATGCCGACGTTATGGCTGCCACCAAACGTATGGTTCCAGGGCAGCCAATCCACCAGCACCGGTGGTTCCTCGCCAAACACCGGGAAGGTCTGCAAGAGCATCTGCTGGTTGGCGCAAAGCATGCGTTGGGTGGTGATCACCGCCTTCGGCAGCTTGGTGGAGCCGGAGGTGAACAGGAACTTGGCGATGCTGTCCGGGCCGGTGGCGGTGAAAGCCCGCTCGGCCTCGCTGCCGCCCGGCTGCGCCAGCAGGCTGGCGAAGCTTGTCCTGGCGCGGCCGGGTATTTCTCCGCGCACGCTGACCAGGGGGATATCCATTGGCAACACCGCGTTGACCGCGCGCTCGAACAGCGCGGCCTCGCTGACAAATACCAGCCCCGGCTGCAACAGGTCGCAGACGTGCCGCAGCTTGGCGAAATCCTGGGACAGCAGCGAATAGGCCGGCGACACCGGGCAATAGGGAATCCCGGCGTACATCGCGCCCAAGGCCATTTGCAAATGCTCGATGTCGTTACCCGAGAGCAGCGCCAGGGGCTTTTCGGCCGACAGGCCATAACGAAGCAGGCCTTGGGCAATGGCCCGCACGCTGTCGAGCATTTCGGCATAGCTGACGTGACGCCAATCGCCTTGGTTTTCGCGAGCGGCAATGAACGTCTGGTCCGGTCGCACCCGGGCCCAGTGCACCAGGCGATCGAGCAGGCGCGACGGCAACGGCGCCAAGGGCTCCAGGGAGCGCATGTGCAGGATGCCCTGCTCTTCCTTCACTTCAACGGCTGGATGCCCGATCGACACCTGGCGATAGCGCGCAGGTTCGGGCCGGGAGGATGATCTGAACTCGGAACTCACGGTGCATCTCCTCCATCAAGGCACACTCGGGTCGCTTGACGCGAGCGGAGCGTGGCAGCGTCTGGCTGCGGCCTTGTGATTGTCATGTCTGGCCTGCATCGGGCGATGGCTCGGGCGGCCCATCGCCAGCGATGCGACGGATTTTCAGATCGGGTAGTGCCGTGGGCCGTTCTGCATCGTCACCCAGCGCAACTGGGTGAAATGCTCGATGGCGGCCTTGCCGCCAAAGCTGCCGTAGCCGCTGGACTTGACCCCGCCGAAGGGCATTTGCGCCTCGTCGTGCACGGTCGGGCCGTTGATGTGGCAGATGCCGGATTCGATTCGTTGGGCCAGCGCCAGGGCGCGGCTGGTATCGCGGCTGAAGATCGCCGCCGACAGGCCGAACTCGGAATCGTTGGCCAGCCGCAGCAACGCTTCGTCACCGTCGCCGCGCAGCAACACCGCTACCGGTCCGAAGGACTCTTCGCGGTACAGGCGCATGTCCGGGGTGACGCCGTCGAGCAAGGTCGGCTGAAGGATGCTGCCGTCCAGGTGGCCGCCGGCGACTAATCTGGCGCCTTTGGCCAGGGCATCGTCGATCAGGCCTTTGATGCGCCGTCCGGCACTGGCGTCCACCAGCGAGCCCAGCACCGAATCACCCGCGGCAGGATCGCCGGCGCGCAGGGTCGCGATCTTCGCGGTCAGTCGGGCGACAAAGGCATCGGCCACGCTCGCGTCTACGATCAGGCGCTCGGTGGACATGCAGATCTGCCCCTGGTTGAAGTAGGCCCCGAACGCCGCCGCCTGCACCGCTGCGTCAAGATCGGCGTCATCGAGCACCAACAACGGTGCCTTGCCGCCCAGCTCCAGCAACGCCGGCTTGAGATGACGCGCCGACAGTTCACCGACGATGCGGCCGACGTGGGTCGAGCCCGTGAAGTTGACCCGCCGTACCGCCGGGTTGGCGATCAGGCGCTCGACAATGGCCGGCGCATCCGCCGGCGCGTTGCAGATGACATTGACCACACCATCGCCCAGGCCGGCGTCCTGCAGCACCTGGCCGATCAGGCGGTGCACGGCCGGGCTGACTTCCGAGGCCTTGAGCACCACGGTGTTGCCGCACGCCAGGGGCATGGCGATCGCGCGGGTGGCGAGAATGACCGGGGCGTTCCATGGCGCGATGCCCAACACCACGCCACAGGGCTGACGCAAGGCCATGGCGAAACTGCCGGGCACGTCCGAAGGGATGACTTCGCCATTGATTTGCGTGGTCATGGAGGCGGCTTCGCGCAGCATGTTTGCCGCCAGATGTACATTGAAGCCGTACCAGTTGGCCATGGCGCCGGTTTCGCCAGCGGCGGCGATGAATTCGCCGCTGCGCGCCTGCAATTGCTCGGCCGCGCGCAACAGGCGGGTGCGACGTTCGTTGGGCGCCAGCGCGGCCCAGGCCGGGAAGGCAGCGTGGGCGGCGGCCACGGCGGCGTCGGCATCTTCCAGCGTGGCGGCGGCGACGCGAGACACCACTTCACCGGTCACCGGGTTGCAGCGCTCGAAGGTCCGGCCGTCGCGGGCCGGGCACGACTGGCCGCCAATCAACAGGGGCACGTCCAGCATGGTGATTCCTCTTTATTGTCTTTATCGGGAACACGTTCACAGTAGCGCCGAGGGCCTTGGACGAACAACCTGCGGGCCCACGATGGCGCCCGCCGCGCTGTCGTCTCAGCGTTTGTAGGTTTGCAGGCCCGGCTTGATGCTCTTGTCGTCCAGGAACTGCTTCATGCCCTGCTCGCGGCCGCCCTCGGTGTCGAGCAGGCGCGACTGGTCCAGCTTGGCGTAGAGGTAGTCCTCGTTCTGCTCCCAGGTCAGCTCGCGGCAGCGCTTGAAACCATGCTTGGCCGCGCGCAGCACCACCGGGTTTTTCTCCAGCAGGTTGCGCGCCAGCTCCACGGTGACTTCACGCAGCTGCGCCAGGGGTACGCTTTCATTGACCAGGCCCATCTCGGCGGCTTTTTTCCCGCCAAAGGTCTTGCCGGTCATGATGTAGTAAAGGGATTGGCGATGGCCCACGGTATCGGCCATGGCTTTGCTCACGAGGTTGCCGGGCGGGATGCCCCAGTTGATTTCCGAAAGGCCGAAGGTGGCCTCGTCGGCGCAGATCGCCAGGTCGCACGCCACCAGCGGGCTGAAGCCGCCGCCGAAGCACCAGCCGTTGACCATGGCGATGGTCGGCTTGGCGTACATGCGCAGCAGTTTCCATTGCCATTGCGAGGCTTCGCGACGGATTTTTTCCTGGAGGATTTCCGGCCCGGCATCCACTTCGCGGAAATATTCCTTGAGGTCCATGCCGGCGGTCCAGGCCTCCCCCGCACCGGTCAGCACCAACACGCCAGCGGCAGGGTCCTGTTCCAGGGTCTCCAGCACATCGATCATCTCGCGGTTGAGGGTCGGGCTCATGGCGTTGCGTTTTTCCGGGCGATTGAGGGTTACCCAGGCGAGGCCTTCCTCGATGTCGACCTTGACCGTTGTCCAGCGACCTTCGTAGTTGCTCATGGCGCGTGCTCTCTTGTTCTGGCTGAAGATGGAGAAAAACTAACCTTGAATATTAGTTATGTCAATTAACTATTAATCGATTTATCTTTATTTTCCTGGCGGCCCGGATGCATGTTCGGAGAACAAAAAATACCAGCGACCGTAGCCACCGCGCGGCAACCCCGGCAAACTGGATAGCCTTGTTAATCACTGACCCTGAGGATGCACCTTTCGATGGCCAAGTCTTCCAAGCTTGCCGAAGCCGCCGCCGCGCCCCTGGCCGACGGCACCGACACGCAGGCGCCGCTGGATTCCGCGCTGGATGACCTGATCGGTTACGCCTTGCGTCGCGCGCAGTTGAAACTGTTCCAGAACCTGATCAGCCGTCTCGCGGTCCACGACCTGCGACCGGCCCAGTTTTCGGCCCTGGCGATCATCGACCAGAACCCCGGCCTGATGCAGGCCGACCTCGCCAAGGCGCTGGCCATCGAGCCACCGCAAGTGGTGCCCTTGTTGAACAAACTGGAAAGCCGCGCCCTGGCCGTACGGGTGCGCTGCAAGCCGGACAAGCGCTCCTATGGGATTTTCCTGAGCAAGACCGGCGAAACCCTGCTCAAGGAGCTCAAGCAGATCGCCGCCCAGAGCGACCTGGACTCTACCGCGGCACTCAATGGTGCCGAGCGCGAGGAACTGCTGCGGTTGCTGAAGAAGGTTTACCAGTAAGGTACCTCGCTCCTCCTTGTGGCGAGGGAGCAAGCTCCCTCGTCACGAAAGCTCGTCAATGACGGCTTCACCAGATCGGCACGCTGTACGTCACCAGGAACCGGGTCTGGTTCTCATCGCGAAACGCCGCCGTTCCCGGAAAGTCGTTTCGGTAGATCGACTTGCGCGCCAGCAGCCCGACGTTTTTCAGCGGGCCGCTCTGGATCACATAACCCAACTCCATCTGGAACTCACGCTCCTTGCGATCCTCGGCATTGAGGGCCGCCAGCTCGATATGGTCGCCGCGCACGTAACGCAACCGGGTCCGCAGGCCAGGCACGCCGACGGCGGCAAAGTCGTAATCGTGGATCGCTTGCCAGGTGCGCTCCTTGGCGTTGAGGAAATCCGAGCTCATGGTCATTTCACTCAAGCCCATCAGCTCGGTGCCGGACACATACGGTGTTGCCGTATCGCCGCTCGAATGCATGTAGCCCAGGCTGACGCGATGCCCGCCCAGGCGATAACCGACCAGCGCCGAGACGTTGCGGTTATCCACCTTGCCAGCCTTGGCGGCGCCCTCCTCGCTGCTGAAAAAACTCCGTAGATCGGTGGTCAGCACGCCGTCGCCCAATGGCAGGTTGTGCAGCAATGCGAAGGTATTCTGCTGGTACAGATCGGCAACTTCGGCGTGGTAGATACGCAGGCCCAGGTCCTTGTTGACCTGATAATCGCCTCCCACGTACGCCATGTGAGATGAGGTCGCCGCGCCGTTGAAACGACGATTGGGCGAGGCAATGCTCATCGGTTGATAATCGGTGGAATCGCGCCGGGCGATGCGATCGATGTAACCGGTGTTCAGCGTCAATCCGTCGATGTCCTTGGAGCTCAGGGTTGTCCCGCGAAAGGTCTGCGGCAATAACCGCGACGGACTGGCGAAGGCAAACGGCAGGAAAATCGAGACATCGCCGGTCTTTACCGTGGTTTGCCCGAAACGCAGCTTGGCGGTCACGCCCAGCCGCGAATATTCATCCGCCGCGCGCTTGTCGCTGCTAGACACCGGCAGCAGTTCAGTGCCGCTGCGGTCCGGCGAGGAGTCGAGCTTGATGCCCAGCAGCCCGCGTACATCCAGGCCAAATCCGAGCGTACCCGGGGTAAAGCCCGACTCGACGTTCATGAACACGCCTTGGGCCCACTCCCGGGCCGCCGTCTTGGCGCCGTCGTCCTGGTAATCGCGATCCATGTAGTAATTTCGCAGGGTCAACGTGCCGTGGCTGTCGTCGATGAAGCCTTCGGCCAGCGCCACGCTGCAAAGAAGACTCAGCCCGGTTCCGGCCAACCAGTGAACGAGCGATGAAACAGGGACCGCCGCCTGGGCGTCCCGGATGATATCTGGCATGTTCGATGTCCGCTTTTTGTTGTTGTTTTCTATCGAGGCAGCCCCGAGTGGAGGGCTGTGCGGACAGAGAATGGAAACGGCCCGGTACTTCGTCAATCGGCAATGTCCGATAATCGAACGTTAATATAATTAACCAATATGGCGACTGTTTCTCCTGTAGGTGTCAACCTGCTGAATTTCCAAGAGAAACCAAAGCTTTCACGGGTTTGCTCCTCGCGATTCATTTTTTAGTTAGCTTTGTTAATCTTAATCCCGCGCTGCGGGGTTCCCTCCGAGCCGCAGTTCCGACAAAAACAATAAGAGGATTCGCCATGAACCATCCGCCGCGTCGTGCGACGTTGACCATTGCCCTGTGTTTCATCGTCGCGCTGATCGAAGGCTTTGATCTTCAATCGGCCGGCACCGCCGCTGCCGGCTTGCGACAGACCTTCGCCCTGGACCCGAAGATGATGGGCTGGGTCTTCAGCGCGGGGATCATCGGCCTGCTGCCAGGTGCGTTTTTCGGCGGCTGGATTGCCGATCGCATCGGCCGCAAGAAAATCCTGATTGCCGCTGTCCTGCTGTTCGGCGTGTTTTCCCTCTGCACCGCGTATGTCGAGCAATTCTCCAGCCTGCTGCTGGTGCGCTTCATGACCGGCCTGGGACTGGGCGCCGCCCTGCCCAACCTCATCGCCCTGTGCGCTGAAGCCGTGGGCGAACAACGCCGGGGTACCGCCATCAGTGTCATGTACGCCGGGGTTCCGTTGGGTGGCGCGCTGGCGGCGGTGGTCGCCATGACCTTTGGCGAGCACTGGCAGATGACGTTCTTCATCGGTGGCCTGGCGCCCTTGCTGGTGGTGCCGTTGATGCTGCTGTGGCTGCCGGAGTCCAGCGCTTTCAAACAGGTACAACACGTCGCAGGCGAGGTCCGTGGTTCGACCGGCCAGGCGCTGTTCGGCGAAGGCCGGGGGCTGACAACGCTGGGCCTGTGGTTGAGTTATTTCTTCACCCTGACGGTGATGTACATGCTGCTCAACTGGCTGCCTTCTTTGCTGGTGGAACAAGGTTTCAGCAAACCCCAGGCCGGCCTGGTGCAGATGCTGTTCAATATCGGCGGGGCCTTGGGGTCGTTGATCGGTGGTTTGTTGCTGGACCGTTTCAACGCCATCAAGGTAGTGCTGTTTGTCTATGCCGGCCTGCTAAGCGCCCTGGCCGGGGTCGGTTTGTCGGTGGGCATCATGCCGATGGGCATCGCCGGGTTTGCCGCCGGGTTGTTTGTCATGGCGGCGCAACTGGTGCTCTATGCCTCGGCGCCGCCCTCCTACCCTACGGCGGTGCGTGCCACGGGTGTTGGCGCAGCCGTTGCCATCGGGCGCCTGGGCTCGGTGGCCGGGCCTTTGGCCGCCGGCCAGATCCTCGCAGCCGGCGGCGGCACCACCGCGGTATTGCTGGCGACCTCTCCCGGATTGGTGATTGCGACGTTGGCCATTCTCAGCGTGATTCGCCGTTCGGCCGGGCCACGGTTGGGCACGGCAGAGCCGATGGCGCAGAAATCCTGACGGGGCTATTGCTCCCACATCGGACTTTCGGCGGTCATGACAAAGGTCTGCCCCAAGTTCCTCTGTGGGAGCG
>NZ_JBHFJB010000035.1:26363-30035 GCF_057334555.1 Pseudomonas sp. AGC41 | reverse complement strand
CTTCATCGACTGACGCTCCGCTTTCGCGAGCAGGCTCGCTCCCACAGGATGACCGCTTCAGCCCCTCACCCAGCGCTCCCGCCGGCTCAGTTCAGGCTTCTTTTCAAACACCTTCCGCGGCAACAGCCACCATGCCAGGGCCGGCAGCAGGATCAGCGCGCCAAGCATGTTCACCAGGAACATGAAGGCCAGCAAAATCCCCATGTCGGCCTGGAACTTGATCGGCGAAAAAGCCCAGGTCGACACCGCCACCGCCAATGTCATGCCTGTCAGCAACACTACCTTGCCGGTGAATAACAGCGCCTGGTAATACGCCTGGGCCAGGGTGTCGCCGGCACGCATGCGCGCCAGGATCACGCTGAGCACATAGAGCGCGTAATCGACGCCGATGCCCACGCCCAGCGCGATGACCGGCAGCGTCGCGACTTTCACGCCCATGCCCAGCCCCACCATCAGCGCCTCGCACAGAATCGAGGTGAGCATCAGCGGCAGCATCGCGCAAAGGGTGGCGCGCCAACTGCGGAAGGTCAGCAGGCATAACAGGCTGACCGCGCCGTAGACCCAGAAGAGCATCTCGCGCATGGATTTCTTCACGACGATATTGGTCGCCGCTTCGATCCCCGCACTGCCGGCCGCCAGCATGAACTTGACCTCTGGCAACTGATGCGCGGCGATGAACTGCTCGCTGGCCTCCACCACGCGGTTCAAGGTGTCAGCCTTGTGATCGGCCAGGTAGACGTACAGCGACAGCATCGAGCAGCCCTGGTTGAACAGCTCTCGCGGCGCGCGGGTTTGCACGGCGCCCAGCGCGCCGTCGTTGGGGATCAGTTCATACCATTTGAAATTGCCCTCGTTATACCCGGCCGTGGCGATCTTGCTCAGTGCCGCCATCGAGGTGGTCGATTCCACGCCGGGCAATTGCTCGAGTTGCCAGGCCAGCGCGTCGACCGCGGACAGGCTGGCGTAACGGGTGCATTGATCCTCCGGAGTCTTGATCATGACCACGAAGATGTCCGAGCTGGCCGCATAGTTTTGCGTCATGAACAGCGCATCGAGGTTGTAGCGCGAGTCGGCACGCAGTTCCGGAGCGCCGGGGTCCAGGTCGCCGATCTTCAGGTGCAGGCTCACGGCAAAACCAGACGCGGCCAACAGCAAGCCGGCCAGCATGGCGCCAATGGCCCAGCGCCGCTGGGTGAACAGATCGAGCACGCGCCACAGCGGATGTTTGATCTGCGCTTGCTGCTCGGTGGTTTCCGCACTCAGGCTGCGTTGCGCCGCTGCCGGGCTGACGCCGATGTAGCTGAGCAGGATCGGCAAGAGGATCAGGTTGGTGAAGATCAGCACCGCCACCCCGAGGCTGGCGGTGACCGCCAGGTCCTGGATCACCCGGATGCTGATCAGCAGCAACGCCGCAAAGCCCACCGCATCACAGAGCAAGGCGGTGATGCCGGCGGCGAACAGCCGGCGGAAGGTATAGCGCGCGGCAACCACCCGGTGGGTGCCCCGGCCGATGTCCTGCATGATGCCGTTCATCTTCTGCGCGCCGTGGCTCATGCCGATGGCGAACACCAGGAACGGCACCAGTGCCGAGTAGGGGTCCAGCTCGTAACCGAGCAGTGCCAGCAGCCCCAGTTGCCAAAGCACGGCGGCCAGCGAACAGGTCACCACCACCAGGGTGCTGCGCGCACAACGGGTGTAGCCGAACAGCACCATCACCGTGACTAGTACCGCCACCACGAAAAACAGCAGGACCTGGGTCATTCCCTCGATCAGGTCGCCGACGATCTTGGTAAAGCCGGTGATATGGATTCGCAAGTCGTCGGTCTGGTACTTGTCTCGCAACGCTTCCAGTTGCCGGGAAAACTCACCGTAATCGAGGGCCTTGCCCGTCTGTGGGTTGATCTCCAGCAGCGGCACGAAGATCACACTGGACTTGTAGTTGCCGGCGATCAACTGGCCGACTTCACCGGAACGGCCGACGTTGGTGCGCACCTGTTCGATGCTGCTGGCCGAGCCATCGTAGTCGTCAGGGATCACCGTGCCGCCATCGAGCCCCTCCTCCGTCACGGCGGTCCAGCGCGTGGTCGGGGTCCATAACGATTTCATGTAGGGGCGGTCGACGCCCGGTAGCAGATAGAGCTCGTCATTGAGCCTGGCCAGAGTATCGAGATAGTCCTTGGTAAAAATGCTGCCTTGCCTGACCTCCACGGCGATACGCAGCGAATTGCCCAGGCCACTCAACTCACTGCGATTCTCGAGGAAGTTGGCGACGTAGGGATGCCCGGTGGGAATGGTCTTCTCGTAACTGGCATTGATACCGATGCGCGTGGCTTGCCAGCCCAGCACCAGGGTCACCAGCAGGCACAGCAGGATTACCAGCGGGCGATGGTTGAAAATCGCCCGCTCGGCGAAATTGCCCGACGCCCGGTCGAAGTCTTCCTGGCGGCCGATCACGGTTTGGATTCTGTCGTCTTTCAAGTTTGACTCCTGTTGCACGAGCCGTGGCTCGATAGCGCTACACCGGGAAGTTTCAAGGTTTACTGGAGCCTCGCGGATCCTGGTCGGCGGCCACGCCGCTCAAACCGACGCTGGCGAGGCTGCCATCGACCGCCTGTTGCACGGCGGCAACCGTGCCACCGCTGCGGCTCTGACGCTTGTCAAAGCTGCGGCCCTGGTCATGGCTGAATAAAAATTCACCGCCCTGGCTGGCCAACAACAGGCTGCCGTCGCGCAGCTCAAGCGCTGCCGCCAGCGTTGACTCGGTAGCGGTCTCAAGGCGTCGCCAACTGTTGCCTCGATCGTCCGACCACCAGGCATTGCCACGCAGACCGTAGGCAATCAAGGCCCCGTCGCGGGTGCCGAGCAGGCCGAAAAAACTGCCTTCATACGGTGATTTCAAGGCGTGGAACGACTGCCCGCCATCGCTCGAACGCAACAGCAGGCCGCGCTCTCCCGCCAGCAGCAGGTCCTTGCCCACGCCGCGGACGCCATACAGGTTCAAGCCCTGCGGGTTGTCGACATGACGCATCCACGGCTGCCAGCTACGCCCGCCGTCGTCGGTGCGGTAGATCTGGTTGTAGGCCCCCACGACGTAGCCGTGCAGTCGATCAATGAAGTACAGGTCAAGGAACGGTTTATCCGGCCCGTCGGCGAGCATATGCCGAGCCTGCGTCAACTGGCTGGCACCGCCGGGCTGATCGGCATCGCGCTCTGCAACCTGCATCGCCAGGGCGATCGCACGCTCGCCGTCGAGTTGCTTTTCCCAGGTTTCGCCGCCGTCCCGGCTGTGCAGTACCACGCCCAGATGACCGACCGCCCAGCCCTGTTCGGCATCGACAAACTGCACCGCCGTCAGGCTGACGCTGACCGGCACCTTGGCCTGGCGCCAATTCATTCCGGCATCGTCGGAAAGCAACACGATGCCGCGCTCACCGACCGCCACCAGGCGCTCACCGGCCCGGGCCAGCCCGAGCAATACCGCGCGCGGCGCCTTGGCCGTTGGCAGGGCCGGTTGCTGCAGTACGGCCAATGTCGTGGCCTGCGCGACCCAAGGCACGCTCGCCCACAGGCAGCACACCAGGGCACCAACTGCCCATAGCGGACCGCGGTTCGCGAAGATTTTTTCAACGTTCATATCATCATCCCGCCTGGAAAATCGTCTGCGGCCGCCCC
>NZ_JBHFJB010000035.1:18762-26343 GCF_057334555.1 Pseudomonas sp. AGC41 | reverse complement strand
GTCGCGGCCACCACTGCTTCAACGCATGTTTTCGTTGGCCATGGCATCCGGCGTGAAATAGGACGCTGAAGGCTTCGCGACCTTCTGGTATTGGACTGTCAGGTCGTTGCTCGACGAATTGAGGAAGTAGGCCCCGGTGTCGAGGTTGTAGCTGCCCCACATGACCTGTGCGGTCAGGGCCGGCAGGTCCGGTGCCAGCAGCGTCAGCGAATACATCTGCCGGCCGAGCTTGCCCTGGGCGTCATAACCGTCGGCCATCAGGATCTGCCAGGAGTCTTCGTCGACGTAGTAGGTGCGACGCGGCACGACATGGCGCTTGCCGGATTTGAGCGTGGCCTCGACGACCCAGACCCGGTGTTTCTCCCAGCGCACCAGGTCAGGATTGAGGAAGCCGACCTTGACCAGCTCGTCGCTCTTGGCCAGCGCGGCGCGGTTATTGTTGTAGGGGACGATCAGTTCTTTTTTGCCCACCAGCTTGAGGTCATAACGATCGGTGGGCCCGAACAGCATGAACGCCTCGTCGAACAGGCCGACGCCGGAGGTGACGAAGTCCGGTGTGTCATAGGCAATGTTCGGTGCACGACGAACCCGGCGTTGACCGACCAGGTACTGCCAGGCCGCACGATTGGCCGGGTCCAGGTCCCAATGGGTCATCAGGCCCTCGCCGGCCTTGGACGAGGGCAATTCGGTGAACAGCTTGCCGAGCAGGTACTTGCCCGAATAGTTTTCCAGGCTGCCGCCTTCGACGTAGTAGGGAAACTGGTAGGTGTACTGGGCCCGGGTCGCCTGGACTTTCTTGCCACCGGCGGTCATCAGCCAGGTATCGAACGGCGAGCTGATGGTGTCGCCGCCCTGCCAGGACAACCGATAGTTCCACAGCACCTGCGCACCGTTCTCAGGGATCGGGAACGGGATGCCGCCATAGGCGTTGGAAACTTTTTCGCTGTCCACGTCGAGTGCGGCGCGCGTGGCATTCTTGCTGGTGTTGTCATACACCCATTGCGGCGCGGCGGCCGAGCGATGGGTCGGATACACATCCAGGCGATAGTCCGGATATTTCTTCAGCAGCAGCTGGGTGCCCTCGGCCAACTGGCCGGCGTACTGCGTGATGTTCGAAGCCTTGATCGAGTACAGCGGTTTCTCGCCGGCGAATGGATCGGGGCGCTTGTCACCCGGTTTGTAGCCGGGCGCGACCTGGGTATAACCGCCCTGCCAGGCCGGGATGCTGCCATCGGCGTTGCCGGCGCGCTCACCACCGAAGGGGGTCAGATCGGTTTTCAAACGCGCGGCCTGCTCAGGCGATACCGCCGCCTGCGCCAGGCTCATGCCGGCCAGGGCAAGGGCGAGGACGCAGGTGTTCAGGAATGCTGTGTTCTGCATGGCGAATCCACCTTGTTAGAATGAGGTTTTCACATAGAGCGAGACGAAGTCGCGGTCGGCCAACGACTGGCCGTAACTGAAATTGCCGTCCTCGCGCAGCCCGGCCTTGGGTGCGCCGAAGAAGTTCACGTAATTGAGGCCGACATCCCAGCGCTGCAGGTAGGTGGCTTTGAGGCCGACGCTCCAGTCGCCGGAATGGGTATTGCCGAAGCCGGATTTGTTCACCGCCGATGAGCGTCCATCAAGCACGATCCCCATGCCGATCGGCACGGTGAGGTCGATCCCGTCGACGATCTGGAAGTACGCCGGCTCCATCAATACTCGCAACGCCGTGGCATCGCGGGTGGTATTGGAATCCAGCGCCGCTGCGTTCTCGGTCACGCTCAGGGTGCGGTTCCAGGCCAGCTCGGCCAGGGCCGAGCCGCCGTCCCAGAAAGCGGTTGGCGATAGCAGGTAAATCGCCGACAGGTTGACGTGCGCGGTCTTGCCTCGGGCGAACAGCGCATCGTCGCCACCATCGGCCTGCATCCCGGGGGTCACTACTTGCAGGTTGCTCACCAGCGGAGCGTTCCAGCGCACCGACGATTCACCGGCAAAGTTGAACGGACCGTAAGCGGTAGAAAAGCTGACGCCGGCGGTCTTGATGTCTTCGGCGTAGACCTGGCGATAGGAGCCGAGGATCGGCAGTCCGCTGGCCGCAGCCGCCGGACCGTCCAGGTAGGCATACAACCCGATCGGCGCCTTGTCGTGATACTGGGCCGCGTAGAAACCCAGCTCCAGCTCGGTGCCGGCCGGCTTGAAGCGGATCTGCATACCGCCCTGGCCCGAATTGCGCGGTTTCAGGTCGCCGCCATTCACCGTGTCGTTGCCAAATACCTCACGCAGCGGACCGCTGCCGTAACCGATGGCGTCGGCATCGCTCAGGTAGCTGCCGGCGCCGGGCAAGTTGGAACGTTCCCACTCGAACTGATAGTAGGCACCCACCGACAGCTGCGGGTTGATCTGCAACTGCCCGGAAATCTGATTGACCGGACGCAGGATCTCCTTGAACTGCGTGCCCGGCACGCTGAGCAACTTGACCACATCGGTCGGCCCCTGGGCATTGGCGATGCCGTTGCCGCCGTAGAACAGGCTTTCGCCGTAGATCAGACTGTGGCGTCCGAGACGTGCCACGCCTTGGGAGTCATCCCCGAGGTCTCCGCGCAGGAACACGAAGGCATCGAGAATTTCAGCGTCGCGGCCATGCAGCTCGCGGGTTTCGCTGAGGAAATGTGGCTGCTCGCTGCTGTCGGTGTCCTGGTTGTAGATATCGTCGTACCAGGCCGCGCCGCTGACCCGCAGCCCGTAGTTTTGCCGGCTGAGGTCCATTTCGGAAAACAGGTCAAGACGGTTGGAGACCAGGCCGCGACTGAAATTCTTGTCGCCCTGGCTCTGGATCGAGGGGTACAGGCCATTGGCGGTCGGCGCATTTACCAGACGGCTGTCCTGTCCGTGCAGGCGCCAGGCCTGGCTGTACTTGATGGTGTTGTCCCAGCGCAGTTTCCAGTCGGAGTCGCCCAGGTCCATTTGCATGGCCTCGGCCCTCTCGCCCATCACACCGCTGCTGAAAAGCGCCAGGAATAGCGCGCAATGCTTGAAACCAAAGCTGTCTTTGAGGTTGTCCATGGGGTGCTCTCATTATTGTTATTGTTTGGCATGGCGTTGCCGCTACCCGCGCGGGTGGCGGCTTGGGTTCTCAGACGTAGGTGGAGGCCAATCCACCATCGACGGGCAGGTTGACGCCGTTGATCCAGCGCGACTCGTCGGCACACAGGAAGGCGATCACCGCCGCTACCTCATCGGCGTAGGCGGGACGTTTCATGCGATGGGCATCGGCCTGGGTCCGGGCCTCGCCGAGCATGCTCACGAAGTCGTCGAGGATGGGCGTGAAAACCGGCCCCGGCGCGACACAGTTCATGCGCACCGAATGCTCCAGGAACCAGGGTTGGGCCTGCAGGTAGGTCCAGACGATCAAGGCTTCCTTGAAATACTGATAGCAGGTCTGGTCCGGCACCGGGTGGTCAGCCAGCCAGGCTTGCCCGGCGGCAAACCCGTCGCTGCGCGCCAGCGCCTTGTGCTGCTCCACGCGGAGCGGCCATTCGGCGCCAAGGATCGAGGCGATATTGACGATGCTGCCGCCCGCATTGATGCGTGGCAGCAACGCTTGGCTGAAGTGGCGCAACCCGAGGTAGTTGACCCGCGCCAGCAGTTGCGGATTGGCGGTGCCCGGCACCCCGGCAATATTGCACAGGCTATCGAACCGTGCGGGTAGCTGCGGCAGCAGGCGGTCGATGTTCTCGGCGCTGCTCAGGTCACCCTGTACAAAACCGTCCAGGGTCTGGTGCGGCGCCTTGAGGTCCACGCCGATCACCTGGGCGCCGTGGGCACGCAGCAGGCTCGCCGTGGCGGCACCGATGCCCGACGAGACGCCGGTCACCAGCACAATCTTGTTGTCGAGTTTCATGTTGAGTCCTCTTGTTATTTTTATCTGCCCCGTTGAAACCGACCGGTCAGAACGGATAGACAGGCGCCTTGTCCTTGACCGTAACCCACTGCCACTGGGTGTATTCGTCCCAGTCCGCCGGGCCGCCGACGCTGCCGCCATTGCCCGAAGCACCGCGCCCACCGAACGGGTTGAGGCACTCGTCGGCGACGGTCTGGTCGTTGATGTGCAGCATGCCGCACATCAACCGCTCCCCAATGGCCATGGCCCGGCCCACCGACGGTGAAATGACCGCCGCCGACAGGCCGTACTCGCTGCGATTGGCCAGCTCGATGGCTTCCTCGTCGCTGGCGAAACTGACCACGCTCGCCACCGGACCGAAGACTTCGTCCTCGAAGGCACGCATGCCCGGCCTCACGCCGCTGAGCACGGTCGGTTGATAAAACAAACGGTCGTAGTTACCGCCGGTTTCCAGCCTCGCCCCGGCGCGTACGCTGTCATTGACGATGTCGTGCACGCGCTGCAACTGGCGTTGGTTGATCAATGGCCCCAGCGCGACTTCCTCGCGGGCGGCGTTGCCGACGGTCAACGCCTGGGCTTTATCCACCAGTTTCCGGATGAGGGCCTGGGCAATCGACTCATGGGCGAGGATCAGCCCGGTGGCCATGCAGATCTGCCCCTGATGCAACCAGGCGCCCCAGGCCGCATTGCGGGCGGCGAGGTCCAGGTTCGCATCTTCAAGGATGATCAACGGGTTTTTGCCGCCCAGCTCCAGCGCGACTTTCTTGAGGTTGCGCCCGGCCACCTCGGCCACCTTGCGCCCGGCGCCGGTGGAACCGGTGAAGGCGATCATCTTGACGTTGGGATCACGGCACAGCGCTTCCCCGGCGTCGGCCGCACCGGGCAATACCTGCAACAAGCCCTTGGGCAGGCCTGCGGCTTCGAAGAGACGGGCAATCAGAAAACCGCCACTGACCGGCGTTTGCGGATCCGGCTTGAGCACCACCGCATTGCCCGCCGCCAGGGCCGGCGCCACGGAGCGCATCGACAATACCAGGGGAAAGTTGAACGGCGAGATCACTCCGATCACGCCGTGGGGCAAACGCCGCGCATAAGACAGGCGCCCTGCCTCGCTGGGCAGCACCACGCCATGGGCCTGAGAGAGCATGCCGGCGGCCTGATGCAACAGCACGATCGCCTCGCGCACCTCGTGTTGGCCTTTGAACAATGCCGCGCCGGTTTCCCTTGCGACATACAGCGCCAGTTCCGCGAAGCAGCGTTCGGCGACGTCAGCCGCCTTGCGAAAGATCGCCGCCCGCTCCCGTGGACCGAGGGCGGCCCAGGCCGGTTGCGCCAGGGCCGCATCGCGACTGGCCTTGGCGATATCGGCAGCATCGGCCGAAGCACTGCGCATCAGCGCCTCGCCGGTTGCCGGCTCGATGATAGTCAGCAACGGGCCCGAGGCAGGCACCCAATCCCCGTTGAAGACACATTCGGATGCGATCACCTGGGCTAGCAGGTGGTTTTCGGATGCAGACATTTAAAGCTCCCGGCTCTTTGTTGTTGTCATCGTTTGCCACGCCGTGCCGACGCTGGCGCAAACGCCGTAGGAGTGGCTGAGCAAGCCGTGTGCCGAATTCATCCGCAGTCCTGCACAAACTTGACGCAAGGCTCTGGATCAAGGCTCCCCGGCTGACGATGGGCGACGTCGCGGGCGTCGAGCCAGCCGCTGGCCGATCGCCACTTGTTCATTTGATAAAGTTATGCTTAATAACTATCTGGCCAGGTGTTCATTTCGACTACCACCATCAGGGGCAATAACAATGAATAATCCCCACTGTCCGCTGCCGGAGCGGATTGCTGCCGAGCCCTTTCGCCCACGCGGCGACAGCAAGGAACTGAGCGACAGCAGCTCGCCAACCCCGGCAGAACTGACCAACTGCCTGTTTTTCTCTCCCGATGACGGGCGTATCTGGCTCAACGACCAACGCATGTTGTTGCTGCACAGTTCGTCCTTCGGCGCGTTGCGTCGGGAAATCATCGAGCGCCAGGGACTGGAGCAGGCCCGGGGCATGCTCACCCGCACCGGCTACTGCTCGGGCGCCCGCGACGCCCGGCTGATTCGTGAGCGCTGGCCGCACGCCGACGCTGCCGCGGTGTTTCGCGCAGGCACGCACCTGCATACCCTCGAAGGCATGACCAAGGTCGAGCCGCTGCATTTCAAGTTCGATGCGGAATCGGGGTTCTACGAGGGGGAATTTCTCTGGCACCACTCCTGCGAAGCCGACGAACATATCGCCGCCTATGGCACCGGGCAGGATCCGGTGTGCTGGACCGAGCTGGGTTACGCGATCGGCTTCGTCAGCGGGTTGTTCGGGCAACTGGTGGTCTTTCGCGAAGTGGAATGCCGGGGCATGGGGCATGAGCGCTGTCGTGTCGTCGGCAAGACCGCCGAACAATGGGGCGATATCGAGCGCGACCTGAGCTACCTCAATGCCTCACAGCCGGCAGCGCCTTTACCGTCCGGCGCCAGGCCCGACCCAATGGCTGCCAGTGATCCGCTGCCGGACAGCGAACAACCGCTGATCGGCGCCAGTGCGGCGTTCAACGCGGCGACGCTGGCTCTGCAGCGGGTCGCCTTGACACCGGCCACCGTGCTGGTCACCGGCGAGTCTGGCGTGGGCAAGGAAATGTTCGCCCGTCAATTGCACCAACTGAGCCGTCGGCGCCAGGGGCCGTTCATCGCCCTCAACTGCGCGGCAATACCGGACAACCTGATCGAAGCCGAACTGTTCGGCGTCGAGCGCGGTGCCTATACCGGCGCCACCCATTCACGCCCCGGCCGTTTCGAGCGGGCCGATGGCGGCACGTTGTTCCTCGATGAAATTACCTGCCTGAGCCTGGCCGGCCAAGGCAAATTGTTGCGCGCGTTGCAGGAGCGGGAAATCGAACGGGTCGGCGGCGGGCATGCCATCAAGGTCGACGTGCGAGTGGTCGCGGCGACCAACCTCGATCTGCGCAAAGCCGTGGCCCAAGGCGAGTTTCGCGAAGACCTGTTCTACCGGCTCAACGTCTATCCCATCGCCCTCCCGCCCTTGCGCGATCGCCGCGATGACATACCGTTGCTGATCAATGCCTTTCTCAAGCGCTTCTGCCGGGAATACGGCCGTACACCGGTGGGCCTGACCATGCGCGCCTTGAAGATGCTGCTGCGCTACGACTTCCCTGGCAACGTGCGAGAACTGCAGAACCTCATCGAACGCGGCTTGATTGCCAGCGAAGAAGGCCAGGCCATTGACCTGGTGCATCTGTTTCGCGACGAGCGATTGCCGGCGGATGCGTATTCGGTGGACGGCAATGGCGGGCTCACGTCATTGGCGCTGACCGCAAGTGACGCTGCGGCGAAGGCGCCGCTGTTGCCGTCGCTCAGTCAATTGGATGCGGACTTCTCTATCGACGGCCTGGAGTCGCGCCTGATCAACGAAGCCCTGCAACTGAGCAGCGGCAACCTGGCGGCGGCAGCCAGGTCGCTGGGCTTGAGCCGGGCGCAGTTCGCCTATCGATTGAAAAAACACCAACGCAATATCGACGAATAAACACAGAACCTGGGAGCGAGCCTGCTCGCGAAGGCATCGGCCACCACAAACCCCGGGGGGGGGGGGGGGGGGGGGGGCTGGCCTGCGCATCAGGCCCCTGCATTTCTTCAGGCAGACCGCAGT
>NZ_JBHFJB010000035.1:15523-18742 GCF_057334555.1 Pseudomonas sp. AGC41 | reverse complement strand
GCAGACCGCAGTAGCCTTTGCGACTGCTGCGCAGCCGAGCGGGAGCACCCCCCCCCCCCACGGTTTTTGGTCAGTCCAATACTGCCCGGCGCTGGAAGCGCTCAATCCGTCGTGCTCGCCGTCAGCACACCCAGGGTCCGGCGCCCGGGATTCCAGATGCTCAGGCACCACACGCCCCACCACTCCAGGCCATCATCGAAATAGTCGCTCCAGGGATCCCGGGCGGGATCGGGCTCGTCGCTGGCCAATGCGTTGAAGTTGAAGTTGTCGACCCAGTCCAGCACCACCACGCCGCTATCCGGCACAAGTCCGAGCAGTTCAAGCCACTCTTTGAACAGCGCCTGGGGCGTGTCGTTGGTGAAGCGGGTGCTGTAGGGCGGCTCGCAGAACGCGTCGTACAAGGCATAGGCTTGCGGGTTGCGTTCAGTTTTTCCCGTGCGCATGAGCCGGATGACCTGATCCTGACCCAGCGCCTTGGGAACGGCCTTGCTCAGGTCCCAGTGCATGCTCGGTGGGGCGATATCGGCATAGCGCGGATCAAGGCGCAGTTGGCGATCTCGCTCAAGCCATTGTGCCTCGATGTGCTGGAACAGTCGGTCCACGGCCTGGCGGTGCAGCGACTGATCGACGATTTCATCCGCTTCGGGAGCAAGTGCCAGGAATTCGAAGGCGCAACCGGCCGCCTCCATTCGCTGACGCAACGCTTCACTGGCTGCCTGCTCGACGATGCTCAACATGTTGGCTCCGCTAACCTTTCACACAGACGACCTGACGCAGGGTATGCAGCACTTCGACAAGTTCACGTTGTGCATGCATTACCTTGTCTATGTCTTTGTAGGCCATCGGAATTTCATCAATCACCGCGGCGTCCTTCCGGCATTCCACATGGGCGGTCGCGCGGACCTGATCCTCGACGCTGAAACGCCTTTTCGCCTCGGTCCGGCTCATGACCCGGCCGGCACCGTGGCTGCACGAACAAAACGATTGCTCGTTGCCCAGGCCGCGCACGATAAAACTCCTGGCGCCCATCGAACCGGGGATGATACCCAACTCGCCTTTCCTGGCCGACACCGCGCCCTTGCGCGTCACCAGTACGTCGTGTCCAAAGTGTCGCTCTTTCTGCACATAGTTGTGATGACAATTCACCGCTTCCAGCGCCACTTCGAACGGTTTGCCGATAACCTGGCGGGCGGCACGTATCACCGCGTCCATCATCAAGGCCCGATTCTGCCGGGCGAAATCCTGGGCCCAGCCCACCGCTTCGACATAATCGTCGAAATGCCGGCTGCCCTCCTCGAAGTAGGCCAGGTCACGGTCCGGCAGATTGGCGAGGTGCTGGCGCATGTCGGCCTGGGCCAACTGGATGAACAGATTGCCGATGGCATTGCCCACGCCCCGGGAGCCACTGTGCAACATGAACCAGACCCGGTTGGCCTCATCCAGGCACACTTCGATGAAATGATTACCGCTACCCAGCGTACCCAGATGCTGACGGTTGTTGGTCCGGGCCAGCTTCGGGTATTTGTCGGTAATCGCCTTGAAGCGCGCGGCCAGCGCGACCCACGCCTGGTCGGCCTCGCGTGGGACATTGCTCCAGGCGCCCTTGTCGCGTCCGCCATGGCTGAGGCTGCGCCCATGGGGCACGGCTTTTTCGATGGCGCTGCGCAGGGCCTGGAGGTTGTCCGGCAAATCGGCGGCATCAAGCGAAGTGCGCGCGGCGATCATGCCGCAACCGATATCCACCCCTACCGCCGCCGGAATGATCGCGCCTACGGTCGGGATCACGCTGCCGATGGTCGAGCCCTTGCCCAGGTGCACATCGGGCATCACCGCCAGGTGTTTGAAAATGAATGGCATTTTCGCCGTGTTCATTAATTGCTGGCGGGCTTCGGCCTCCACCGGCACGCCCTGGGTCCAGAGTTTGATGGGCTTGCCGTTGGCGACTTGCAGCAATTCGTAGGTTTTCTCGTGCATGGTCGCGGTTCTGTTCAATGACGAGCCGCGCTTGATTGCCGGCTCAGAATTTCGACACTGGGCATGAACGCAGATTCAGCGAGGATTTGTCGAACGCGGTTGCGTGTCTGGATGTGGCGAGCCGGAAATAACGCCTCGGCGATAGTCGCTGGGCGTCTGGTTCATTTCGATACGGAAATGCCGATTGAAGTTGGACAGGTTGTTGTAGCCCACTTCAAAACAGATGTCGGTCACCGCCATTTCGCTCTGCGACAGCAGCCGGCAGGCACGCTGGACCCGGAGCTTGCGCATCAGGTCGATGAATCCATGACCGGTGATGCGCTTGAAGAAGCGCGAGAAACCGGGTTCGCTCATGCCCAGTTGCCGGGCGATCACCGACAGGCGCAGGTCGCCGGTCAGTTCGGCTTGCAGATATTCGAAGGCTTTCTGAATGCGCGCCGAGCTGCGCTCATCGAGCGTCGGCGCGTAGCAAGGGCTGGCCAGGCACAGGACATCGCTCTCGCGAGCGCGACCAAGGGTGTCGAGCAGTTCGAAAAACAGTGCCAGCCGCGCCACGCCCCGGGCCGGTCCGATCGCTTCGAGCAACTGCGCGGCGCGCCGCGCGGTGCCGCCGTTGAAGGCCAGGCCACGGCGTGCCTGTTCGAACAGGCGTTGCAGGTTTCCCAGTTCCGGCAGTGTCTGGCGCAGGGCCATGAGGGTGGCGCCACAGAACTGCAACACCACGTCACGCCCAGCCAGATGCTCGCCAGGCGCCAGGTCGCCCATCCAGTCGTGGGGCAGGCCCGGACCGATCATCGCCACATGGCCGGGCCCGAACGGGCCGATGTAGTCACCCGCCAGCAGCCTGCCGCTGCCCCGACGGATCAAGTGGATTTCAAACTCCGGATGGTGATTCCAGCGCGCCATGGGATAAGGATAGTCATGCTCGTACCAGCGAAAGCTGTGCTCGGGCTCAGGCAGGATGACCTCCAGCTCGGGCGGGCGCTGGTCGTAAAGCAGCGTTCGATGATCAGGCATGTCGAGCCTCTCTTAGCGTTATGGACCGCACCATACGCTGGCTGCCCAGCGATCCGCCAGCTTCGCCCTGACGCGCCACTGATACTTTTTTAACCGCCAGGCTGGAAGGTTAAAAAAGTATCACGCAACGATCCTCTGCGTGTTTGTCGACCTTCGGTGACACTGCTGTAATCCCCATAAACGGCCGGTGTCCCGCTTTGACCGATACCCGAGGCGGGGGGGGGGGGG
>NZ_JBHFJB010000035.1:7802-15503 GCF_057334555.1 Pseudomonas sp. AGC41 | reverse complement strand
AAACACGGCCGGTGTCCCGCTTTGACCGATACCCGAGGCGAGGGAGCTTGCTCCCGCTCGGCTGCGCAGCAGTCGTAAAACCGGTGAATGCGGTTTACCTGACGAAACGCATTGGCCGTTTTTGGGGTTGCTGCGCGACCCAGCGGGAGCAAGCTCCCTCGCCACAAGAGCCACCGACCTTCATTTTTGTTACCAGAACAGGACCATCGCCCATGAAACGACTGCAAGGAAAAAGCGCGCTGATCACCGGTGCCGCCCGTGGCATCGGCAAGACATTCGCCCAGGCCTATATCGACGAAGGCGCGACGGTGGCGATTGCCGATATCGATCTGGACCGGGCCCAGGCCACCGCCAGCGAACTGGGCGGCAATGCCTACGCGATAGAAATGGACGTGACGGACCAGGTTTCGATCGACCAGGCGATCGAGGCAGTCGTCGCCCGGGCGGGCAAGCTGGACATCCTGATCAACAACGCGGCGCTGTTCGATCTGGCGCCCATCGTCGAAATCACCCGGCAAAGCTACGAACGGCTGTTCTCCATCAACGTGGCCGGCGCCCTGTTCACCCTGCAGGCCGCTGCCCGGCAGATGATCCGCCAGGGCCATGGCGGCAGGATCATCAACATGGCGAGTCAGGCCGGGCGGCGTGGCGAGGCCCTGGTGGCGGTCTATTGCGCCTCCAAGGCGGCGGTGATCAGCCTGACCCAGTCCGCCGGGCTGGATTTGATCAAGCATCGGATCAACGTCAACGCCATCGCCCCTGGCGTGGTGGATGGCGAGCACTGGGACGGCGTCGACGCGCTGTTCGCGCGCTACGAGAACCTGCCCCTGGGGGAGAAGAAGCGTCAGGTCGCTCGGCAGGTTCCCTATGGCCGCATGGGCACTGCCCAGGACCTTGTCGGCATGGCGGTTTTCCTGGCCTCGGCTGACAGCGAATACGTGGTGGCACAGACCTATAACGTCGACGGCGGTAACTGGATGAGCTGACGCATCGCAGGTTTTACGGCCTTGAGACGATGAAAATGGACCTATTCGCCTGAAAATTGATCCCACTACTTGAGGAGCGTCCCGAACGGTACCAAACGGTGCCGTCCCAGGGATTTCAAGAGAGCGTGAATACCGTTGCCCCAGCGGGGCAAAAATTGCGCATCATAGGCGCCGTCCGCTCAAGGGAGATTTACATGCGTGCCATTTTTTCCGTCATGCGTCTTGCCGCGCTGTCGCTGGGGCTGACGTGCGCCGTCAGTGCGGTAGCCACCGAAGAGACGAAACTGGTCGAATCCATCAACCTCTACCGCAGCCAGTCCCAGAGCTGCGCCGGCCAGGCGTCCCTGGAGCTGCCGCCGCTGGCGATGGATTCGCGGTTGATCCTGTCGGCCAATGGCATCGGCGATCTGCAACAGGCGTTGGCCCGGGCGGCCTATCCGATGGTCAACGTGCAAGCAATCAGCCTATCCGGGCCGCGCGACGCGCAAGCGGCGATGAAGGCGGTGCAGGAAAGTTTCTGCCAGGTCGTGCTCGATCCGCAATTCATTGACGTCGGTGTCAGCCGCCTGGACCGCGAATGGCGCATCGTGCTGGCTCGCCCGCTGTTGTCGGCGCGTCTGGGCGATTGGCAAACCGAGGGCCAGAAACTGCTCAAGCTCATCAACAGCGCTCGCGCGCAACCGCGCCGCTGCGGCACCGAGGCCTACACCGCGACCACTCCACTGGCCTGGAACGCCACCCTGGCCCTGGCGGCGGTGAATCACACCCGAGCCATGGCCAACAACAACTTCTTCGACCACAAGGACCGCGATGGCCGCACGCCCGGCGACCGCGCCGAACTGGCCGGCTACCTGGGCCAGGCCATCGGCGAAAACATCGCCGCCGGGCAAGACACGGCTTTGAAAGTGGTGGACGGCTGGCTGGCCAGTCCCGGGCATTGCGCCAACCTGATGAACCCGCAATTTCGCGAACTGGGCGCCGGATATGCAGTGGACCCGAAAAGCGATGCGGGGATCTACTGGACGGCGATGTTTGGTACTCAATGACCAGTGCTGACCGGGCTTGCGCCTTCGCGAGCAGGCTCGCTCCTACAGAAGAGCCCCTGAGGAGTCATTCGGGTATGCCGCGATCAATGTGGGAGCGAGCCTGCTCGCGAAGGCGGCAGACGCCCCCCATCAAGCGCCCGCCTCATCCTCCCGCAAAACCCGCCGCACATGTCCCATGAACTGGCTCAACGACGGCGATTGTGCCACCGGCTTGCGCTGCAACAGCCCGATCGAGCGCTTGGCCGGCTGATCGATTGGGGTGACAGCGCACTGTTCGCCGATGTTGAACACCGCCGTGCAACTGGCCGGCAATAAAGAGAATCCCAGCCCTTCACGGACCAGCGCCGTGGCCGTGCTCATATGCGCCACCTCCCAGGCGGGGATTGCATCCACGTTCAGATAGCGCAGCGCCGCGTCAGCCAAAGGCCGGATGCTTGTGTCAGGCGTCAGGGCAATGTAGGGCTGGTGCGTCCACTCATCCTGGCCGTCACCCTGCG
The DNA here is from genome assembly GCF_057334555.1 of Pseudomonas sp. AGC41. Lineage (NCBI taxonomy): Bacteria > Pseudomonadati > Pseudomonadota > Gammaproteobacteria > Pseudomonadales > Pseudomonadaceae > Pseudomonas > Pseudomonas sp. AGC41. The sequence continues at coordinate 12,974 of NZ_JBHFJB010000035.1, read as the reverse complement.
AGTGCTTGTGGCTCAGCAGTACCAGATTGTCATCCAACAGGCGCTCGAAGCTCAGTCCGGACAGGTCCTCAGGCAGCGAACTGATGCCGGCGTCTACCTCGCCGCGCTGTACCCAGCCGAGGATTTCTCCGGCGCGGCCATCCAGCAGGCTCACCGTCACACCCGGGTTTTCACGCTGGAAAGCAGCCATGGCGATCGGCAGAAACGACGCGGCAGCCGTGGGCAAGGCCGCGAGCCGAAGCGTGCCGCGACTCAGGCTCAAGGTGTCGCGAGCATCGCGTACGGCATCGTCCATGTCCCGCAGCATGCGCCTGGCCTGGGGCAGGAAATGCTCGCCGGCAGGCGTCAACTCGACGCTGCGGGTATTACGCGCAAGCAGCTGCAAGCCCATGCTCTCTTCCAGTTTCCGGATGCTGTAGCTCAGCGCCGGTTGTGACAGATGCAGCTGTTCCGCGGTGCGGGTGAAGCTGGAAGTCTCGGCAATGAGGATGAAGGCTCGAAGCTGTCGGAAAGAAACGTTCATGACCGGCTCATAAAATTACTCGATCAATTGATTCTATCTTTAAAATTCACAGAATAATTCGGTCTCTCCACTATGGGCCCACCCTTCAGTGGAACACGGACATGACAAAAACAATTCTCGTCGGGTGCGGCGCAGGTTTTGCCAATGATCGACCCGACGCCGCGCTGCGCCTGGCCCAGGACCTGGCGCAACGCAGCGGCCAGCGCTACATCATGCTGGAGCTGCTGGCTGAACGGACCCTCGCCGAGGCGCAATTGCGCAAGCGCCTCGATCCACGGTCGGGCTACTCCGCGCGCCTGTTCGACTTCCTCGAACCCATGCTGGAGATTTGCATCGAAGCCGGCATTGCGATCATCACCAACGGCGGCGCAGCCAACCCCAGGGCCGCCGCGCAGCGGTTGCGCGACGAATTGGCCGGGCGTTTCCCGGCGCTGAAAATCGCCTGCGTACTGGGCGACGACCTGCTCGAAGAAACGCCACCACGCTATGAACAATGGCTATCGTCGAGTGCCGATGAACAGCCTGTTTCGGTGAACGTCTACACCGGGGCCGACGGCATCGTCCAGGCACTGGCCGAGGGCGCCGGCATCGTGCTGTGTGGCCGGGTTGCGGATCCGTCCCTGGCGGTAGGCGCGATCCGCCATGGGTTGGGTTGGAAGGCCGACGATTGGCAGAACATGGCCGTCGCGACCGCCGCCGGACATCTGCTGGAATGCTGCGCCCAGGTCACCGGCGGCTATTTCGCCGATCCCGGCATGAAGGACATCCCGGACCCGGCCAACCTCGGCTGCCCGATCGCCGAAATTCACCAGGACGGCCGCTTGATCATCGGCAAGACGCGCAACAGTGGCGGACGGGTCAGCGAGCAGACCGTCAAGGAGCAATTGCTTTATGAAGTCCATGACCCGCGACGTTATCTGACGCCGGACGTTGTGCTGGATCTGGGCGCGGCCCGCGTACAGGACCTGGGGAACGACCGAGTGGAAATCACTGGCGTGATCGGCCATCCGCGCCCCGACACCCTCAAGGGCCTGGCGGGTATGCGCGGACTCTGGTTCGGCGAGGCCGAGATCTCCTATGCAGGGCCCGGTGCCGTGGCGCGTGCCGCCCTGGCGCGCGACATCCTGCTGCAGCGTTTCGATCGCCTGGCGCCAGGTGTACAGCCGTGGATCGACCTGTCGGGAGTCGCCAGCCTGTTCAACGACCAGGCTGGCCGTTATCTGCAAAAACAACTGGCCCAGGCGCCTTTGCTGGAGGACGTGCGGGTGCGTATCGGCCTGACCCATACCGACCGATCGCTGCTCGAAACCCTCCTGGCGGAGGTCGAGTCGCTCTACACCAACGGACCGGCTGGCGGCGGTGGCGTCCGGCGCCATCTCGCAGAAGCCGTTACCACCCGCAGCTTCCTGCTGCCGCGTGATGAAATCCATACAGCCCTGGAGTGGTACTGATGAGCCTGGTCACCCTCGCCGACTTCGCCCACGCCCGTGCCGGCGACAAAGGCAACATCCTCAGCATCGCGGTATTTCCCCACGACCCGGCCCATTATTCCTGGCTGCTCCGGGTGCTGACCTGCGAGCTCGTCGCCGAGCAGTTCGCGACGCGCCAGCCCTCCAGGGTGCACCGCTATGAACTGCCGAACCTGAAGGCGTTGAACTTTGTGCTCGAGGACGCCCTGGAAGGCGGCGTGAATCGAAGCTGCGGTCTCGACCGCCATGGAAAAAGCCTCAGCTACCTGCTCCTGGCCATGCGCCTGCCGGGACCGGAAGACTGAGCTACTCGCCGCCCGCTACACCATCCGACAACAATAAAAAGAGAGGCTGCAACATGATTACAACCCTGGGTTTCCTGATGATGCTTGCCATTATCGGGCTGATATTGCTGCGCCGGATCAGTCCGGTGGTGGCGTTCACCACCCTTCCCGTGCTCGTCTGCCTGCTCGCCGGCTTCAATCTCGCGCAGATCGGCGAGTTCATCAAGGCCGGCCTGATCACTGTCGCGCCGACCGCTGCGCTGTTTCTGTTTGCCATCCTGTTCTTCGGCATCATGCGCGACCGTGGGTTGTTCGATCCGCTGGTCAACCTGTTGATCCGCAGCACGGGCGGCAAGCCCCTGGCGGTGGCGCTGGTTACCGTTCTGGTGACTTCAGTGGTGCATCTGGATGGCGTCGGCGCCGCGACGTTCCTGCTGACCATCCCGGCACTGCTGCCCTTGTACAAGCGCCTGAACATGAGCCCGACGATGCTGTTGTGCCTGGTGGGAACCACGGCCGGGGTCATCAATATGGTGCCCTGGGGCGGCACGACTGCGCGGGCCGCTGCCGTGTCGGGGCTCGATGCCACCGAGCTGTGGCTGGGGTTGCTGCCGGTGCAGCTGGTGGGCCTGGTGTGCATGCTCGGGGTGGCGACGATACTGGGGTCACGCGCCCAGCGGCGCCAATCGATGTCGCTGGGTGCGGCCGCGACGCGTGACATGGACGACCTGCAAATGCAAAGCCGCGAATTCAGCCTGTCTCCCCGGCAGCTACGTTACTGGCTGAATGTGGCCCTTACCGGCGGCATTCTGCTGTGCCTGTTCACCGGCATCTTTCCGCTGTACGCCTGTTTCATGGTGGGATTGGGCATCGCCCTGCCCTTGAACTTCCCGTCCCTCGACGCCCAGGCCGAACGCCTCAAGGCCCATGCGTCCGATGCGTTGCAGATGGTCTTGGTGATGATGGCGGCCGCCGTACTGCTGGGCGTGCTCTCCGGGGCGAAGATGTCAGACGGCATGGCCTTGGCGCTGATCGACATCCTGCCCGCCGGTGCTGCCCAATACCTGCATGTGATTGTCGGGTTCTTCGGCGTCCCCCTTGGAATGATCTTCTCGCCGGACGCCTACTATTTCGCCCTGCTGCCGGTGATCAAGGACGTCGCCATCGCCGCTGGCGTTCCTCTCGAAGCGGTGGCCCGGGCCATGCTGATCGGTGAGAACACCGGCTTCTCCATCAGCCCGGTGGTACCCAGCGTGTATCTGGCCCTGGCACTGTCCGGCGTAGAGTTGCGCAAGCACATGGCCTATACGTTTTTCTGGGCCTGGGGCGTCAGCCTGGTAATGCTCGCCTTTGCCGTGGCAACCGGGGCTGTACAAGTCTGAAACTCACGGGTGGGCTTGGAAGATCAGCGACCGATGTACCCCCGAGCCCGCCCTCACCCCATCGCCAACGGCCAGCGCGACCGAGCCGAACGGCATGGCCGCATCGCCGCAGGCAAATATGCCCGGCACGCTGGTTTCCCGGCTCATCGCGTCGCTCTGGATGAACGCGCCAAGCGGACCCTCTTCAAACGCGCAGCCCAGGGCTGCCGCGAGGGGACTGGCAACCCGCGTACGCGGCAAGACGAACAGGCCGTCGATGGCGACCACCCGACCGTTGGCCAGTACCACGTCGGCCCGCTCGCCTTCGATACGCGCCACTCGCTCGGTCACCACGGTGACGCCACGCTGATCGAGGCTCACCTGTTGCTCCGGATCAAGCGCCAGCACGCCATTGGTGAAGAACGTCGTCGGCCCCCAGTCGGGCAGCATCAAGGCGTGGTGCAGCGACATCGGCGAGGTTGCGAGAACGCCGATCGGCCCTTGGTCCAACTCGTAGCCGTGGCAATACGGGCAATGGAAGACGCTCTTGCCCCAGCGCTCAGTCAGCCCGTGCACGTCGGGCAAGTCATCAATCACGCCTGTGGCCAGCAGCAGCCGGCGAGAACGGTAACGCAGGCCGGCTGCGGTCTCGACAATAAAAGCCTCGGCATCCCTGCTGGCCTGAGTCGCGGTGTCGCAAACCCAATCAACCGTCGGGTACGCCATGAGCTGAACACGGGCGTCGCCGGCTATATCGTCTGGGGCACGACCGTCCTGCCCGAGAAAGCCATGGGAAGTCGCGGCGAAGCGATTGCGACGCTCGCCCGCGTCGATCACCAGCACCTTGCGCCGGGCGCGGGCCAGTTGCAGACCTGCGGACATACCGGCATAGCTGCCGCCTGTAATGATGACGTCGTATTCCATGGGCGATCTCCAAGAGTGGTTTCGGTGGCGCGGCAAGTCTCGACACATCGTAAGTTTCTTGAAAAGCCACTGTCAACAGTCTCGTAACTTTTGCGATTACGGGTAATACTCACCGTCGCCCAGTCATGGAATCTGTCAGCCCGATGAGAAACGACACACGCCTGTCCCGCATGCTCCATGTATTGATCCACATGGATCGCCACCAGCAATCCGCCACCTCCGACACCCTCGCGCAGATGCTCGGCACCAACCCGGTGGTCGTGCGCCGGACCATGGCGTTGCTCAAGGAACAGGGTTACGTCACGTCGGAAAAAGGCCATCGCGGTGGTTGGGCCCTGGCCAAGCCGCTCTCGGAGATGACGCTGCTGGATATTCATCAAGCGTTGGGCAGCACCTCGATCTTTGCGCTTGGCCTGTCGACCGACCACCCGCAATGCCTGGTGGAACAAGCGGTGAATGCGGCGCTGACGGACGCCTTCGACGAGGCCCAGGCGTTGCTGCTCAAGCGGCTGGGCAGCATTACCCTGGCGCAGTTGGCCGAGGATTTTGATGCGCGGTTTCGGGGCGCCCACGAGGACGAGCCTAACCACTGATCCCTGTGGGAGCGAGCC
>NZ_JBHFJB010000035.1:4319-7742 GCF_057334555.1 Pseudomonas sp. AGC41 | reverse complement strand
GGCTCGCTCCCACAGGTGGGCCTAGCCTGCAAATGAAAACGCCGCTCAATGAGCGGCGTTTTTGTACCTCACCAGACAGCGTCCGGTTTACAGCGCCATGTCGGCCGCTGGGTTGGCCTCGCGAGGAGCAGCCGGTTGGGCCGGTGCTACCGCGGTGCCTGGCTTGCCGATAGCCGGTGGCGGGTCCAGTTGCAGGACTTCGCTGGTGTAGGCCCATTCCTGTGCGACGCGCTCAGGATTGTCGTTCAGCTTGGTGCCGTAGCTCGGTACGATCTGGCGCAGTTTTTCCTGCCAGGCCGGGGTGGCTACCTTGTCCTTGAAGACCTTCTCAAGCACGGTCAGCATGATCGGTGCAGCGGTCGAGGCGCCTGGCGAGGCACCCAGCAGACCGGCGATGCTGCCGTCCTGGGAAGCGACGACTTCGGTACCGAGTTTCAGCACGCCGCCCTTCTCTTCGTCACGCTTGATGATCTGCACGCGCTGGCCGGCTTGCCACAGACGCCAGTCTTCCTGCTTGGCGTCCGGGAAGTATTCCTTCAGCGCGTTGAAGCGGTCCTCATCCGACAGCATCAGCTGGCCGGCAAGGTATTCAACCAGTGGGTACTGTTCGATACCGACCTTGGTCATCGGCCACACGTTGTGGGTCGTGGTGCTGGTCAGCAGGTCGAAGTACGAACCGTTCTTCAGGAACTTGGTGGAGAACGTGGCGAATGGGCCAAACAGGATCACGCGCTTGCCGTCGAGCACGCGGGTGTCCAGGTGCGGAACCGACATCGGTGGCGCGCCAACCGAAGCCTTGCCGTACGCTTTTGCCAGGTGCATCTGGGCAACGGTCGGGTTTTCGGTGACCAGGAACGAACCGCCCACCGGGAAACCGGCGTATTCACGGGCTTCCGGAATGTCCGACATCTGCAGCAGGTGCAGCGCGCCGCCACCGGCACCGATGAACACGAACTTGGCGTCGGTCTCGGTTTCGGTACCGTCTTTCAGGTTCTTGTACGAAACGCGCCAGGAGCCATCCTCGTTGCGAGTGATGTTTTCCACTTCGCTGGAGAGCTTGAGCGAGAAGTTCGGCCTGGTTTGCAGGTGAGCAGCGAACTGGCGGGTGATTTCGCCGAAGTTCACGTCAGTACCCAGCGGGCTCCAGGTGGCCGCGACTTTCTGGCTCGGGTCACGCCCTTGCATCATCAGCGGAACCCACTTGCTGATCTGCGCAGGGTCTTCGGAATACTGCATGCCGGCGAACAGCGGGCTGGCCTGGAGAGCGTCGTAGCGCTTCTTCAGGAAGGCGATGTTCTCGTCACCCCACAGGAAACTCATGTGCGGGGTGGAGTTGATAAACGAGCGCGGGTTCTTCAGCACGCCGTTCTTGACCTGCCAGGACCAGAACTGACGGGAAATCTGGAAGGCTTCGTTGATTTCGATAGCCTTGGAGATGTCGACCTTGCCGTTCTTGTCTTCCGGCGTGTAGTTCAGCTCGGCCAGGGCGGAGTGCCCGGTACCGGCGTTGTTCCAGCCATTGGAGCTCTCTTCGGCAACACCGTCCAGGCGCTCGACCATTTCCATGGTCCAGCCTGGCTCCAGCTCATTGAGCCAGACGCCAAGGGTCGAACTCATGATGCCGCCGCCAATGAGCAAGACATCCACTTTTTTCGGCTCGGCGGCGTGCGTGGTCGCAAGACCCATCGCCATCGCCAGGCCCAGCAGCGCCGTATGTGTTTTCTTCAACATGTGTGTATCCCTAGGGTGGAACGCCATTCCGTCCCCCAATCCTGTTCAAGCAGGGTCCGCACCCATGCCGGCATGGCCAGCGGGCGGGGATCGATGGACTGGAGGAAGGACCTACAGGGGCCGAGCAATATCGGCCTCACATTTATGTCTCTCCGGCGCTGACTTCTTGTAGGTCTTGGCTTCAGCTGGGTGAGGGACACTGCAAAACGGTCTGGATCGGGCCTGCCAAGGCCGTGCCCGATTGTCGCAGCGGGGGGAGTTTACAGAAGGAAATAAGCAGACCGAAGCGCATTTTTGCATTCGAGGTAAAAACGCCGACCAAATGACGGCGTTTTAATGGCTCGGTTGCGCGCCGTGAAGACGCGCTCCGCCCCGAAATCAGAGGTACTTGAGGATCGCGATGTCACGCCGACGTTGTTTCAACGCTGCGAACCAACGCGTTGGAAAAAACAGGGCGACACTCAACAACACGCTCCACAACCAGACCATCGGCAAGTGGTCGAAGCCGAAATAAGCGCCCTGATTGGTGCCCCAGATAAACACCGCCAGCAGATACATGGCCTTCAGCACGTACAGGTGCAACAGGTAGAAGAACATCGGCGCGCCGCCATAGATGGCCAGGATCGCGATGCTGCCCTTCTCCTGGGCTTTTTCGAAAAGCGCCAGCAGGATCAGGCCCACCGCCAGCGTCGGCATCAGGAACATCAGCGACGGCGGGTACTTGGTCGCGCTCATGAAACTCATGAAGGTGCGCAGTGCGTCACCGGTCTCGACCCAGGGTTTGTCACCGTAGACGTTGAGATAACGGATAAACACGAACGCCACCAGCGAGCCGATGCCGACCTTGAGCAGGCGCCGCACTCGCGTGGCCGCTTCGATGTCCTTGCCGAACCAGGGCCCGATCGCCCAACCCAGCAGGATAACGCCGATCCATGGCAACACAGGGTAGGTGGTGCGGGCCCGGGTGAACTCGGTGATTTCGATGAACGACCGCTGATGAAGAATCGACCACGGCACGAAAAACGGCGAGTCCGGCCCCAGCACCACACCATCCAACAGGTTATGCCCGGCAACGATGGCCACGCCCAGCACGATCAGCCAGCTGCGTTTGAAGTGCAGCAACGCCGCCAGGGCGATCATGCAGATGCCGATGCACCAGATGACCTGCAGCCACAAAGTCTTCGGCGGAAACTCGGCGTTCCAGGCGAAACAGACGAAGGTCAGCTCCAGGAACACCAGGAACAGGCCACGCTTGAGCAGGAACACCGAGGTCTCGCTGGGGGTGTGTTTCTGGCTGTAGAGCCAGGCCGACAAACCGGTAAGGAAGATGAACACCGGCGCACAGAACGTACTGAGCAAACGCGTGAAAAACAGGTCCGGGGTCACGCTCAATGCATCGATCGGGTCAGTGACCTGGCGGTGCAGCAAAAAGGTTTCGCGGACGTGGTCGACCAGCATCAGCAACATGACAAAACCCCGCAGGGCATCGATGGCGAGCAGGCGCGTCGCGGTTGTTGCGGTACTGGAGGCGAGGGTTGGAGCGATGACAGCGGACGGGCTTGTCGCGCTTGGGGATAGGCTCATGGCGATACTCAGGAGTCGTAGGGCTTTGCAGGATCAGGAATGAGAATTCCTGGCAAAAGAAAGAGGATAACATAACATAGGCCGCCGATAAGCTGAACCCTGTGGGAG
>NZ_JBHFJB010000035.1:1600-4250 GCF_057334555.1 Pseudomonas sp. AGC41 | reverse complement strand
GCTCCCACAAGGGTTTTGTGTGCGGACTGATTATCCCAACAACTGGCTCAACACCGCCCGCAACTTGCCCGGCTTGACCGGTTTATTGAGCAGCGGCGCGTTCAGCTTGCGCAAGGCTCGGCGGCACTGGTCGCTGCGGTCGGCAGTGATGATCACCGCGGGGATCGCTTGCTGGAAATGTTCGCGCAGGTGCTTGACCACCTCGCAGCCAACCACCCCATGGTCGAGGTGAAAATCCGCCAGGATCAGCTCCGGTACGCGGCCTTGCAGCACATCGAAGGCGCCCGCTTCGTCGGTGGCGGTCAGCACTTCGCACCCCCACTGCGCGAGCAGTGCCGCCATGCTCTGCAAAATGCTCAGCTCATTGTCGATGACCAGTAACCGGCGCCCGGGCAACGGGTTCCCGGCGACGGCCTGCGCAGGCGCCTGAGTCAGGGGCAGTGGCTTTTCGGCAGACAATGGCACCTCGATGCTGAACACCGAGCCGCGTCCCGGTCGCGAACGCACCCGCACCCGGTAGCCGAGGATATGAGCGATACGCTCGACGATCGCCAGCCCCAGGCCGACGCCCTTGCGGTCCGCCGCGCGGCCGACGTCCAGCTGGTTGAATTCGAGGAAAATCGATTCCAGGCAATCGGCGGCAATGCCCCTGCCCGTGTCCCAGACCTCCAGACTCAAGCGCCCTCCCCGGCGCCGCGCCGCCAGGAGGATGCCGCCCTGGTCGGTGTAGCGACAGGCGTTGCTCAGCAGATTGCGCAGGATGCGGGTCAGCAGTCGCAGGTCAGTCAGGACCGCTTCGTCGGCGAACCGCACGCGCAATTCCAGGCCCGCGGCGCCGGCCACCGATTGGAATTCCGATACCAGCGGCGCGAGCAGCTCATCCAGCCGATACGGCGCCGGGTCGGGTTTGACGGCGGCCTGGTCGAGCCGGGAAATATCCAGCAGGTCGGTGAGTAGGTCCTCGGCGCCCTCGAGCGCCTGGTGCGTGCGTTCCACCAGCAAATGCTCGGCGGCAGGCATCTGGCGTTCACGCAGTGTAGCAATCAGCAACCGCGCGGCGTTGAGCGGCTGCAGCAAATCGTGGCTGGCGGCGGCCAGGTATTTGTCCTTGCTGCGGTTGGCGGCCTGGGCGGCGTCCCGGGCATCGCGCAGTTGTTGCTCGACCAACTCGCGTTGGGTGATCTGCTGTTGCAGGTTGTGGTTGGCCTCCAGTAGCGCATCGGTGCGCTCGGCCACCCGTTGCTCCAGTTGGTCGTTGAGTTGCTGCAGGTGCTGGCGGGCCTGTTCCAGCTCGGCGAGACGCGCCGCCAGCTCCGGGTAATGGCTCTTGCGCGTCGAATGATTGCCCAGTCCCAGCAGCCCGGCGAGGGCCTTTTGCTGTTCGTCAGAGGGCTTCGCCATAGACGACCTCGACATCCCGCTGGCTCGACTCCCGTGGATTGGTGAGGATGCACGGGTCATGCATGGCGTGTTGCGACAGGAACGGAATATCCGAGGTACTCACCCCATGCAAGCCGAGGGTCTCGTGGAAACCGATGGTGTGCTTGAGGGCGATCAGGTGTTCCACCAGCCGCGTGCGGATCTGTCGATGGTTGAGCCCGCGACAATCGATGCCCAGGGTTTCGGCAATCACCTTGAAACGCTCCGGCGCCGAGTTGTAATTGAACGCCACCACATGCTCCACCAGCACCGCGTTGCACAAGCCATGGGGCAGGTCGAGGAAGCCACCGAGGCTGTGGGACATGGCATGCACCGCGCCGAGGATCGCGTTGGAAAACGCCAGCCCGGCCTGCATGCTGCCGAGCATGATTTTCTCGCGCAGGGCGACGTCGGCCGGGTTGGCAATCATCTGTACCAGGTGGGTGTTGATCAGGCGCATCGCCTCCAGCGCATGAGGATCGGTCAACGGCCCGTGGCCGGTTGAGACGAACGCCTCGATGGCATGCACCAGCGCGTCGATACCGGTACAGGCCGAGAGGAACGGGTCCATGCTCAGGGTCGTCTCCGGATCGATCAACGACACATCCGGCACCGCCGCCTTGCTGACGATGGAAAACTTCATGCGCTCCTGCTGGTTCGAGATGATCACGAACTGCGACACATCGGCCGAGGTACCGGCCGTGGTCGGGATCAGGATCAGCGGCGGGCTGGGTACTTGCAGGGTGTCGACGCCTTCGAATTCGAGGATGCTGCGACCGTGGGCGACGACGATGCCAATCGCTTTGCCGCAGTCCATCGGGCTGCCACCACCGACCGCGACGATCACGTCACAGTGGTTTTCACGGTACGTCTCGGCGCCGAGCATGACTTCCTCGACCCGTGGGTTGGGCGAAACGTCGCTGTAGATGCAGTAATCGATGTCCAAGGCTTGCAGGCTGGTTTCGACATCACCGACCCAACCGGCGGCGATGACCCCGGGGTCGGTGACCACCAGCACCTTGCGGGCGCCGAAGGTCTTGGCGTAGTTGCCGACATTGTGCCGGCAGCCGGCACCGAACATGATTTCAGGAGAAACGAACTTGCGCAGCGGGCTGAGGCTCATTTTTTCAGGGGGGCTCATCGGTAAGCCTGTTGTTATTGTCGTGGGATACCTTGAGCCTAAAGCATCGCGCCGTGAATGCAATCCGACCAATGGGTAGCCCGGCCCGAA
>NZ_JBHFJB010000035.1:1345-1580 GCF_057334555.1 Pseudomonas sp. AGC41 | reverse complement strand
CAGGCCGGGCCGGCACTCATCGGTTGGCGAAGTACATCGTCACTTCAAAGCCGATACGCAGGTCGGTGTACGCGGGTTTAGTCCACATGGGTCTTTCCTCTTTTTATACCGGGCGATTCCGGCAGGTTCATTAATGCACGGGGGCGGCCTGGGGCCGAATGCTACTTTCGAAGGAGTGCACGGGGTGCGTTCGTAGCAATTCAGAAGCCACACAAATCCAATGTGGGAGCGAGCC
>NZ_JBHFJB010000035.1:0-1325 GCF_057334555.1 Pseudomonas sp. AGC41 | reverse complement strand
CCCTCCCACAGGGGATGGCGGTGTCAGCGGTTCAGAAGAACCCCAACGGATTGACGTCATAGCTCACCAGCAAATTTTTCGTTTGCTGGTAATGATCGAGCATCATCTTGTGCGTCTCACGCCCGACGCCGGACTTCTTGTAGCCACCAAACGCCGCATGCGCCGGGTACAGGTGGTAGCAGTTGGTCCAGACGCGTCCGGCCTTGATCGCCCGGCCCATGCGGTAGGCGCGGTTGATGTCGCGGGTCCAGAGGCCGGCGCCGAGGCCGAACTCGGTGTCATTGGCAATCGCCAGGGCTTCGGCTTCGTCCTTGAAGGTGGTCACGCCCACCACCGGCCCGAAGATTTCTTCCTGGAACACGCGCATCTTGTTGTGGCCCTTGAGCAGGGTCGGCTGGATGTAATAGCCGCTCGACAGGTCGCCTTCAAGGCGTTCCGCCGCGCCACCGGTGAGCAGTTCGGCGCCCTCTTCCCGGGCGATGTCCAGGTACGAAAGGATCTTGTCGTACTGCTGCTCGGACGCTTGGGCGCCGACCATGGTCTCGGTGTCCAGCGGGTTGCCGCGCTTGATCTGCTGGATCTTCTTCAGCACCACTTGCATGAATTTGTCGTAGATCGACTCCTGGACCAGCGCCCGGGATGGGCAGGTGCAGACTTCACCCTGGTTGAAGAACGCCAGCACCAGGCCCTCGGCGGCTTTCTCGATGAACGCCGGTTCGGCCTGCATGATGTCTTCGAAGAAGATGTTCGGCGACTTGCCGCCCAGTTCCACGGTGGACGGGATGATGTTTTCAGCGGCGCACTTCATGATGTGCGAGCCGACCGGGGTGGAACCGGTGAAGGCGATCTTGGCGATGCGCTTGCTGGTGGCCAGGGCTTCACCGGCTTCGCGGCCGAAGCCGTGGACGATGTTCAACACGCCCGCCGGCAGCAGATCGGCGATCAGTTCGGCGAATACGGTGATCGACAGCGGGGTCTGCTCCGCCGGTTTGAGCACGATGCAGTTGCCGGCGGCCAGGGCCGGGGCGAGTTTCCAGGCGGCCATCAACAACGGGAAGTTCCACGGGATGATCTGCCCGACCACGCCCAGCGGTTCATGGAAATGGTAGGCCGTGGTCAGCTCGTTGATTTCGGCGGCCCCGCCCTCCTGAGCACGGATGCAACCGGCGAAATAACGGAAATGGTCAGCCGAGAGCGGTACGTCGGCATTGAGGGTTTCGCGCACGGCCTTGCCGTTGTCCCAGGTCTCGCTCACAGCGAGGAGTTCCAGGTTCTGCTCGATACGGTCGGCGATTTTCAACAGCACCAGTGAGCGATCCTGGACC
>NZ_JBHFJB010000034.1:27936-62149 GCF_057334555.1 Pseudomonas sp. AGC41 | reverse complement strand
AAGCTCCCTCCACAAAAGCCTTCCACCTGATGGGCAAAAACCATCCGGGTTGTATATTTATTGAGCTGTGGTAGTGTCCAGCAACGCCTCAACTCATCGAGGCCCGTGAAAACCCCGTCTTATGTGGCGGGGTTTTGCTTTTTTCGTGCAGAAGAAAGGAGTCTGCCTGGATCATGACCGCACCTTCCATCACCCTGACTCGCCTGGACGTACAACGTCTGGAGCGCTTGATCGACAGCCTGGATGACACGCTTCCCGGTGTGATCGCGTTGCAAACCGAACTGGATCGCGCCGAGACACTCGTCGGCCACGATGAAGTACCGGCTGATGTCGTGACCATGAATTCGCGCGTGCACTGCCGTGAGGAAAGCAGCGGCAAGGATTACCATCTGACGCTGGTATACCCGAAGGATGCCAACGCCGACGAGGGCAAGATTTCGATACTGGCTCCGGTGGGCAGTGCCTTGCTGGGCTTGAAGGTGGGGCAGCACATCGACTGGCCGGCGCCGGGTGGCAAGACGTTGAAGCTGACCTTGCTGGAAGTCGAGTCCCAGCCGGCCAATGGCGGTGATTTCCCGTCCTGAGCCCGCTCAGACCTGATTCAGGGCCTCGTTCAGCGCGCGCTCCAGGTCGGCCTTGTAGCGCAGGAACAAAATGCTTGGGCAGGCACTGTCACCGACCAGGCCGGAAAGGTCCAGGTCGGTGATATAGCAGCGATAGCGCTCGGCTTCGCGGCGCTGCCCGACGATTTCCCTGGCGACCACATGAAACAGTTGGTCGCCGTGCTCCAGCTCCGAAAATTCCCGCTGATCGCAATAGAGGGTGACGTGCACTTGCCCGTGCGCCGCTTTGCCGATGATTGCCTGTACGTCGTAGAAAGGCTTGTTGACCGGCGTCTGTGGCGCCTGCCGTGATTCGACCCGCCGGGCCCGCCCGTTACCCGAAGGCAGGAGCTGGTAATAAAGGATTTCCAGGGTCAGCGGCTGGGTAGCGTCCATCGGCAGCAAGGCGTCGCGGCGGTACAGCACCGATTGCAGGAAGCGTTGCAGCGGCACCAGCAGGCTTTGTTCATCGTGATAAGGCAGGCGCTGCTGCCACAGCGCGTTGAATTCATCGAGCACATACAGCTCTGCTTCTTCCTCGTAGACCCGATAGAACACCTGGATGCACTCGGGCTGGCCCATGGGCAGGATCAGGGCCGCGTCGTGATCTTCCAGCGCCATCGAGTCCAGATGTAGCGGGCTGTACGCCGTCAACTCTTCGCCCAGGTAGTCCATCAGCGCCGGCAGGCTGCTCAGCGCCACATGGTTGACCTGGCCGGGCACCAGCTCCAGCACGTGATAATGCTGCTGGACCTGAAGCAGGTAACGGTAGTTGAGTTTGCTCAGCAGTAAGGTCTGGGCGGACTCGATGACTTCTTCAACCCGTCGCGCGATGAACTGCGCTCGGTTGTGACAGAAACAGCGTACCTGCAGGCGTGGCTGGCGCTGCGTGAGCGGCAGGGCGTTGAGGTAGTCACGCAGGCAATCGAGCAGGGCGTGCTCGCCATCGAATCGGTTGACCAGCACTTCATTCCAGCTATTGAGCGTGACCTGGTCGAGCGTCAACACCAGGTTTTCGCGGACACCGGCGTAACTCAAGGAGTCGGTGCGCTCGGTGGTCATCAGGATGTTCAAGTCGCGGTGATGCTTGAGCGGGTCGACGCCGACGTTCACCAGGATCAGTACTTCGCTGGGTACGCTGGCATGCAGCAGTTGGTCTTCATCAACCGTGGCCAGGGGCAGGGCGATGGACTGTTGCAGGCTGCCCAGCAAGTTGAACAGCTCGAACTCGCTCAGGTCGCTGTCGCCGGGGTGCAGCGCCAGGCGCGTGCTACTGTCGATCACGCCGTTGCGGTGGCACCAGGTGAGCAATTCGAGTAATTCGCGGCTGCGCTTGATCGGCGCGAAGTTCTCCCATTCCAGGGCATTCAGGCTGCCGTTGTACAAACCCCACTGGTTCTGTCCTGGCTCTTTCTTGTTCGGCGACTGGACCAGGGTCAGGGTGTCTTCCGCCAGGTCCGGCGCGATTCCCGGATTGATGAACTCGACCTTGTCGGCCTTGCGCTCGAAGGCGGCGTACAGCCGTCGGCCCAGGACATTGAGGTCGCGCTTGTTGATCAGGCTGACGGTCTTTTCGGTGCGGGCGAACTGGGTCAGGAAGCGATAGCTGTAGGTCAGCTCGTTGACCAATGCGCGCCGCTCATTACTGACCTGACGGACCTTCCATTGGCTGCGGCTGTCGAGCAACGCGAGTTGGCGTTGATCCCAGCCCCAGTCCCGCGCCAGGCGCTCCAGCAGGTTGCGTTGCCAGCCGCTGCTGCGGGCGTGGCCGGTGAGCTTGCGATTGACCTTCAGGTACAGCGCGCGGCGGATCAGCTCCAGCCGTTCCGGTTCGCCACGGGCGTTGAGGTATTCCTCGAGACGGCGGTAAACCACCATGTACGGGTCCAGCTCGTCCAGGTCCAGGCGATTGGCGAACACCGCCTGCTTGAAGCGCAGGCTCAGGCAGCGCACGTCCGGGTGCTCGCTGGCGTAGACCTCGGTCAGCAACAGTTTGAGCACGGATTTGTAGGGTGACTCGATGCCCTTGAACAACTGCCAGAGCCCGGCGCCGATGAACTCCCCCGGCGGGATGTAGGCTAGATGCCCAAGGTCCAGGGTTTCGTCGGCGCGGATGAAGCGCTTGGAAATCAGCGTGTGGGTGTATTGCGCGTAATTCTCTTCTTCATAGACCGGCACCAGCCACCAGATCGGCGTGCGTCCGGCCAGCCAGATCGCGGTGCGGTAGAACTCGTCCAGCAACAGATAATGTTGGGTGGTGCCACAGTCATCGGAGCTGAGCTGGTTGTCCCGTTCGCCGCGGACGAAGCGCGCCGGGTCGATGAGGAAAAAGTGAGCTTCGGCGCCTTGGGTGGCGGCCCAGATTTCCAGCAGCTGGCATTTCTTGCGCAGCTCGGCCAGTTCATCGTCGCTCAGGTCCGGACCGTGGCACACCCACACGTCCATGTCGCTCTGGTCGGCCTGGGCGAGCGTGCCGAGGCTGCCCATCAGGAACAGGCCGAGGATTGGCCGCGGGGGGTTGCTGCCATGGCGCGGTTTATAGGAAAACGAGCGGGTCAGCCGCTGGGCCTCGGCGAGGACATTGGCGTCGGGCTCGTAATTCGACAACCCGGCGGGCGTGCTGCCGGATACATAGCCGGGCAGCAGCGGATGGTTGACGTGAAAGAACAGCGGAAGCAGCGTCAATACGCCCTGCTGGCGGGTCGACAGCCCTTCGAGGGCGCGCTCCATGCGGCCGGAATTGAGCTTGAGGAAACGCGCGCGCAACTGGCTCAGGACCTTGCGGTCGATTCCCTCGTCCAGATCTGGGCGTATTTCGTGATTGCGGGTCATGTCAGCTCAAACCGGCTCGCGGCGTCGAACGTGGGGAAGCACAAGTGATGGCAGGTTAACGCCCGAGTCTGGGAATTCTTAAGCTGAAAATGATTGTGACGTCAGGATTTTTTACAACAGAAGCCTGCGCGCCTGCGGAAACCCCGATGCATAGGGATTTCCGTGGGCGAGGAGGAGATCAGGCGGTTTCTTCGGCGCGGAGTATCGTCAGGACAGTTTGCACATTTTGCGCGGCATCACGCCCCAGGCTGGTCAGATAACCGCCATCGGGTTGGTCTATAAGATCTTTTTCAAACAGGCGCTTGGCAGCGGCGATGGCTTTCGGGGCAGCGGTCTGATGAATTTTCAGGCCTTCCTGGGAACTGTCCAGGTTGAAGAGTGCAAGGATTTCCAGTTCGGCAACCAGCTCAGGGGTAAGCGACATAAGGACTCCAGACTTTCTAGGAATTTGGTCGACAGCGTCACTAAGGTGAGCGCACTCGGCCGAGCTGTCCAGTGCCAGAGTCATGCTTTTTTGTTTTTTGTAGCAAGTCCAGGCATCCCCTCACCACAAGAGCTGCGTTGCCCGTTGGGTCAGTTTTTTTCCGGCGGCAACTCGGGCAGGGCGCGCAACGCCGCTTCATACCACTCGGTATCGAACGGGCGGTCTTCTTCCAGAATCGCGTCGATTTCCACTGCCAGCACGTGCGCCATCAGGTTGAGGATTTCGTCACGCTCATAACCGACCAGGGTCAGCTTGTTGAAGGTGGCCTTGGCCGCTGGTGGGTTGTCGCTTTCGATCTGGTTCTCGATGGCCTGGATCAGCGTGTTCTCGACGAACTCTTCTTCGTCATTGTCGATGTCGATGGGCTCGCTCATGGCAGCCTCCTTTAGGAAAGGGCGTCAGTTTACCTGCATTCACCAGCGTGATGCGCCTGGCGCGAAAAGCCCCGCCGGTCTATAACCCAAGGCTGCCAACCCCACGCGGCCTGGAGGCTATGGAATGCTCAAGCTTTATGGTTTTTCTGTCAGCAATTATTACAACATGGTCAAGCTGGCGCTCCTGGAGAAGGGTCTGCCCTTCGAAGAGGTCCAGTTCTTTGGCGCCCAGACCCCGGA
Source organism: Pseudomonas sp. AGC41 (assembly GCF_057334555.1). Lineage (NCBI taxonomy): Bacteria > Pseudomonadati > Pseudomonadota > Gammaproteobacteria > Pseudomonadales > Pseudomonadaceae > Pseudomonas > Pseudomonas sp. AGC41. Next base: position 57,617 of record NZ_JBHFJB010000034.1, on the reverse strand, counting down.
GGCCCTGGCCATCAGCCCGCGCGGCAAGGTGCCGGTATTGAAGACCGAGCAGGGCTTTATCAACGAGACCAGCGTCATTCTGGAATATATCGAGCAAACCCAGCCGGGCAAGGCCCTGCTGCCCAACGACCCGTTTGCGCGCGCCCAGGTGCTGGCGCTGTGCCGGGAAATCGAGTTGTACATCGAGCTGCCGGGACGTGCCTGCTATCCCGAGGCGTTTTTTGGCATGGCGGTGCCCGAGGCGATCAAGGACAAGGCCAAGGGCGAGTTATTGCTCGGGTTTGCCTCGCTTGGCCGGCACGGAAAATTCTCGCCTTATGTGGCGGGCGACAGCCTGAGCATTGCCGACCTGTATTTCTACTACAGCCTTTCGCTGGCCTTGCAGGTAGGCAAGAAGGTTTTCGATATTGACCTGCTTGCGGAGATGCCGAAGGCGAAGGCCTTGATGGAGCTGCTTGGGCAGAATCCGCACGTGCAACGGATCGCGGCGGATCGGGACGCTGAGATGCCGGCGTTTCTGGCGAAAATCTCGGCCAGGAAGTAGCTTCAGGTATCGTCCGACGGGTTTGTCAGGGAATCGGCAATCTTTTGTCTGAAATGGATCTCAGCCTCGTCGGGCGGCTTCCTCAGGGATTTTCGTTGCACCCGGTAACGACCTGGGCCGGCGTAAGTTTTTGTCAGTAGTTACCTTGAGCATCGGATCGCTTTTCGATCTGCCACCTGCATGGTCGAGGAGACCGGAGATGCTCAAGCTTTATGGCTTTGCGGCCAGTAATTACTTCAATATGGTCAAGTTGGCGCTGCTGGAGAAAGGCGTGCCCTTTGAAACCGTACCGTTCCATGGCTGCCAGAATCCCGAGATTCTTGCGGTCAGCCCCCGTGGCAAGGTGCCGGTCCTTGAGGTCGAGAAAGGTTTTATAAGCGAAACCGACGCCATCCTTGATTTTATCGAGGAGACCCAGCCCGGTATCGCGCTGCTGCCGGCTGAACCGTTTGCACGCGCCAGCGTTCGCGCACTGGCCAAGGAAATCGAGTTGTACATCGAGTTACCGGCCCGAGTCTGCTACGTCGAGGTGTTTTTCGGCGGCAGGCCGACCCCTCAGGCTTTAAAGGCCAAAGCCGAGCGGGATCTGATCAAGGGTTTTACCGCTCTGAAACAACGGGCGCTCTTTGCGCCTTATGTGGCGGGTGAGCAGTTCACGCTGGCCGACTTGTATTTTCTCTACAGTGTTGACCTGGCCGTCGATGTCGGGAAACGCTTGTTCGATATCGACTTCTTGTCCGACTTGCCTGGTGCCGGGGACTTGCTGGTACGCCTGGCAGATAATCCCAATGTGCAAAAAGTGGCGGCAGACAGGCGGGCGGAAGCGCCTGCCTTCTTGAAGCGCGTGCAAGCAGTGGGCAACTCAGGGGCATGACACAAAGAGCCCGGTGATCATCGATCACCGGGCTCAGGTTACACCGCCGCCGTCTTAGCGGCTGGCAAGGAGCGCCTGGCCACGCACCACTGCGGCCTTGACCTGCGCTGGCGCGGTGCCGCCGATGTGGTCGCGAGCATTGACCGAACCTTCCAGGGTCAACACCGCGAACACGTCCTGCTCGATCTGATCGCTGAACTGGCGCAGTTCGTCCAGGCTCATTTCCGCCAGGTCCTTGCCATTGTCCACGCCATACTTCACTGCATGGCCGACAATCTCATGGCAGTCACGAAACGGCAGGCCACGGCGCACCAGGTAGTCGGCCAGGTCGGTGGCGGTGGAGAAGCCGCGCAGGGCCGCTTCGCGCATGACCGAGTGCTTGGGCTTGATGGCCGGGATCATGTCGGCGAAGGCGCGCAACGAGTCGCGCAGGGTATCGGCGGCGTCGAACAGCGGCTCCTTGTCCTCCTGATTGTCCTTGTTGTAGGCCAGCGGCTGGCCTTTCATCAGGGTCAGCAGGCCCATCAGCGCGCCGAATACCCGGCCGCTCTTGCCCCGCACCAGTTCTGGCACGTCGGGGTTTTTCTTTTGCGGCATGATCGAGCTGCCGGTACAGAAACGGTCGGGCAGATCAATGAATTGGAATTGCGCACTGGTCCATAGCACCAGCTCTTCCGAGAAGCGCGACAGGTGCATCATCGCGATGCTCGCGGCGGAGCAGAATTCGATGGCGAAGTCGCGGTCCGAAACGTTATCCAGCGAGTTGCCGCCCACTGCATCGAAGCCCAGCAGTTGGGCGGTGTATTCACGGTCGATCGGATAGGTTGTGCCGGCCAGCGCGGCGCTGCCCAGGGGCATGCGGTTGGTGCGTTTACGGCAATCGACCAGGCGCTCGTAGTCGCGACTGAGCATTTCGAACCAGGCCAGCATGTGATGCCCAAACGTTACAGGTTGCGCGGTTTGCAGGTGCGTGAAGCCCGGCATGATGCTCTCGGCCTCGCGCTCGGCCTGTTCCAGCAGACCTTTTTGCAGGCGGGTGATTTCAGCCAGGATCAGGTCGATTTCATCGCGCAGCCATAAGCGGATGTCAGTGGCGACCTGGTCGTTGCGGCTGCGCCCGGTGTGCAGCTTCTTGCCGGCGACGCCGATGCGGTCGGTCAGGCGCGCTTCGATGTTCATGTGCACGTCTTCAAGGTCCACGCGCCAGTCGAACTGGCCGGCCTCGATCTCGCCCTGAATGGTCTTCAGACCCCCGATGATGCTGTCGCGCTCGGCATCGGTCAGCACGCCGACCTTGGCCAGCATGGTGGCGTGGGCGATCGAGCCCATGATGTCGTGGCGATACAGGCGCTGGTCAAAGTTGACGGAGGCGGTGAAGCGGGCGACGAAGGCGTCGACGGGTTCACTGAAGCGGCCGCCCCAGGACTGATTGGTCTTGTCAGTGCTCATGAATTCGCTCGTGATCGGCTGAAGAAAAAGTAGCAGCTAAGGCTGCGGCGGATGATAGCAGGGTTGCCGGGGCTGGCGCTGGCAATGGTCGGCAGGTTTTTTGCCTGGGAAAACCAGGCGTTTTGCCGGGTTTTTGCACAACGATATTTTTCGATTGAGCAATATCGTCGTGGCAACCGTCTACAGTGGACGTAGGGCTTTGCTTTTTCATCTTGGACGCATCGGACGCACCGGAATAAGGGGGGTGCTCATATTGGTCAGATCGGGTGTTAACAGTCCCTGTGGCGACGTAGTGCGACAACAGGCCTCGAGCTTCGGTAGGCAAGCGCTGGTAAAGATAGGCAACCACCTCGCGGCACTTTTTGGCCCTCGGACGAGTCTTAGCGTGGATCGCGGTGACGGATGTCACTTCCCCTGTCTACGCTATCCTTGTGCGAGACTCACGCAGGAATCCAGCGCAATATGAATGTCCTGATCGTTGACGACGAACCACTGGTCCGCGAGCGCCTGAGCCGAATGCTTGGCGAACTCGAGGGTTACAGTGTCCTGGAGCCGAGCGCCACCAATGGCGAAGAGGCATTGGCCCTTATCGACAGCCACAAGCCGGATATCGTCCTGCTCGATATCCGCATGCCTGGCCTGGACGGGCTGCAGGTCGCGGCCAAACTGTGCGAGCGCGAGTCGCCTCCCGCCGTGGTGTTTTGTACCACCCGGGATGACTTCCCTCCCGAGGTATTGCAGGCCGGTGCCGTGGGCTATCTGATCAAGCCGGTTTCCGTCGAAGCGCTGGAAGAAGCGTTGCGCAAGGCGGAGCGACCGAACCGCGTGCAATTGGCGGCGCTTACCCGCCCGGCCGCCGAGAGCGGCAGCGGCCCGCGCAGCCACATCAGCGCAAGGACCCGCAAAGGTATCGAGCTGATCCCGTTGAACCAGGTGGTCTACTTCATTGCCGACCACAAGTACGTGACCTTGCGCCATGAAAGCGGCGAAGTGTTGCTGGACGAGCCGCTCAAGGCGCTGGAAGACGAGTTTGGCGAACGGTTCGTGCGCATCCACCGCAACGCCCTCGTGGCTCGCGAGCGTATCGAGCGTTTGCAACGCACCCCCCTCGGACATTTCCAGCTTTACCTCAAGGGTCTCAATGGTGACGCACTGATCGTCAGCCGACGGCATGTGGCGGGCGTGCGCAAGATGATGCAACAGCTTTAGCGTGCTGGCGCGCAGCGTTCCATCTCCAGGATTGGCGGCCAGGGAGGCCTTTGCGTCGTGATTCAAGTCAAAGCGGTTTTGGCTGAGCTGTTATTATCTGCCGTATCTTTTAAGTACGGATTGATCCATGTCCCCTCGCGAGATCCGCATCGCCACCCGTAAAAGCGCCTTGGCTCTCTGGCAGGCCGAGTACGTCAAAACCCGCCTGGAAGCGGCCCACCCTGGCCTGATCGTATCGCTGGTGCCGATGGTCAGTCGCGGCGACAAGCTACTCGATTCGCCACTGTCGAAGATTGGCGGCAAGGGCCTGTTCGTCAAGGAGCTGGAAACCGCCCTGCTGGACAACGAAGCCGACATCGCCGTGCATTCGATGAAAGATGTGCCCATGGACTTCCCCGAAGGCCTGGGCCTTTTTTGCATCTGCGAGCGGGAAGATCCGCGCGATGCGTTTGTCTCCAACACCTTTTCCAGTCTTGAAGCGCTGCCCCCGGGGAGCGTGGTAGGCACTTCCAGCCTGCGTCGTCAGGCGCAGTTGCTGGCGCGGCGTCCGGACCTGCAGATCCGCTTCTTGCGCGGTAACGTCAACACGCGTCTGGCCAAGCTTGATGCCGGCGAGTACGACGCGATCATCCTCGCCGCCGCCGGCCTGATCCGGCTCGGGTTTGAAGATCGCATCACCTCGGCCATCAGCGTCGATGACAGCCTGCCGGCCGGTGGGCAGGGCGCGGTGGGCATCGAATGCCGTAGCGCCGACAGTGAAATCCATGCGCTGCTGGCGCCGCTGCACCACGACGATACCGCCACGCGAATTTTTGCCGAACGCGCCCTGAACAAACACTTGAACGGCGGATGCCAGGTACCGATTGCCTGCTACGCGGTGCTCGAAGGCGAGCAAGTCTGGTTGCGTGGCCTGGTAGGCGATCCCAGCGGCGGACAACTGCTCAGCGCCCAGGCCCGGGCACCGCGCCGCGATGCCGAGGCGCTGGGCGTGCGGGTGGCCGAAGACCTGCTGAGCCAGGGCGCCAATGAGATCCTCAGGAAAGTCTACGGCGAGGCTGGTCACGCGTGACGGGCTGGCGGCTGCTGCTGACCCGGCCGGCGGACGAATCGGCGGCCCTGGCGGCTGTGCTGGCGGATGCGAGAATCTACAGCAGCAGCCTGCCGCTGCTGGACATCGAGCCGGTCCCCGTAACCGAATCCGGGCAGGCGGTCCTCCGTGGTTTGAATCAATATTGCGCCGTGATCGTGGTCAGCAAGCCCGCCGCGCGCTTGTGTGTGGCGCTGCTGCGCCAATATTGGCCGCAACCGCCGGACTTGCCGTGGTTCAGCGTGGGTGCCGCAACCGGGCAGATTCTTGCCGATGCCGGCCTCAGCGTGTTTTATCCCGATATCGGCGACGACAGCGAAGCCTTGCTTGAGCTTGAGGCGTTGCGCCGGGCTATCGATCGGCCCGATCCTCGTGTGTTGATCGTCCGTGGTGAGGGTGGGCGTGGTTTGCTGGCAGAGCGTTTGCGCGAGCAAGCTGTTAGTGTCGACTATCTTGAGCTGTACCGGCGCGGCCTGCCGCAATACGCCAAGGGCGAGCTGCCAGCCAAGGTCGAAGCGGAACGCTTGAACGCGCTGGTGGTCAGCAGTGGGCAGAGCTTCGAGCATCTGCACCGGCTGGCCGGTGATGCGTGGCCCGCCCTGGCGCGGCTGCCGTTGTTCGTTCCAAGCCCCAGGGTCGCCGATATGGCGCGTGCTGCCGGGGCCCGGACAGTTATTGATTGTCGTGGCGCCAGCGCCGCGGCTTTGCTGGCGGCATTACGGGAACAATCCGTGCCGTTTTCCAATGCAAAGGATGGATACGTGAGCGAAACAGCCTTGCCAAAAGATCAAGACCAGCCAGCGCCCGATGCGCCGCTTGAGACGGCGCCACCGAAAGCACCGCGTCGCGGCAACGGGCTGGCGATTGTCGCGTTGTTGTTGGGGGCTGCCGGCGTCGCCGTGGGTGGCTGGGGTGTATGGCAAGTGCGTCATTTGCAAGCCAATACCCAGCAGCAATCCGCGCAGGTCCAGTCGCTCAGTGACCAGGCCCAGAGCCTCAAGCTCAACGAGCAACGCCTGAGCGCACGCCTGGAGCAACTGCCTCCAGCTGAAGAGCTGGAGGAGCGCCGCCGTCAGGTTGCCCAGTTGCAAGGCGACCAGCAACGTCTCAACCAGCGCCTGGAAACCGTGCTGGGTGCCAGCCGCAAGGATTGGCGTCTGGCCGAAGCCGAGCATTTGTTGCGCCTGGCCAGCCTGCGTCTTTCCGCCCTGCAGGACATCAGCAGTGCCCAGGCGCTGGTGCAGGGCGCCGATGAAATCCTGCGCGAGCAGAACGACCCCGGCTCGTTCGCTGCCCGTGAGCAATTGGCCAAGACCCTCGCTGCGCTGCGCAGCACCGAACAGCCGGATCGCACCGGGCTATTCCTGCAACTGGGTGCCTTGCGTGACCAGGTGCTGCAGCTGAGCGAGCTCGCACCCGAATACAAGGACCGTGGCGAGTCGCTGCTGGGCCTGACGAGCGACGGTGACGGTGCCAGTCGTTGGGCGCATTGGTGGGACCAGATCTCGCGCTATATCCGCATCGATTTCAATGCCGATGAAAACGTCCGTCCACTCCTGGCCGGGCAGAGCCTGGTCCAGGTCCGCCTGGCCTTGAGCCTGGCACTGGAGCAGGCGCAATGGGCCGCGCTCAATGGCCAGGCGGCGGTGTACACCCAGGCGCTGGCCGAGGCGCGTGACGTGCTCAAGAGCAATTTCAACCAGGACAACCCGCAAAGCAGGATCATGCTCGAGCGGGTTGGCGAGTTGAGCAAGTTGCCGGTGACGGTGGTCACGCCGGACCTGACCGGCACGCTGAGCGCCGTCCAGGCCTACCTCGAACGACGCAACATGAGTGCTGAAGACTCGGTCAAGCCGCTGCCCAAGGCGGACGGGCAGGAGACCGCGCCATGAAACGTCTCTACGTGATTCTGTTCGTGGTCATCGCTGCCGCAGCCTTGCTGGGCGTGGCGATTTCCGAGCATTCGGGTTACGTGCTGGTGGTGTACAAGAGCTTCCGCTACGAAGCCGGCCTGTGGGTCACCCTCGCACTGATCGCAGTGATCTGGTTGTTGTGGCGCGCAGTGTTTGCTCTGGTCGGGCTGGTGACCACGTCCACCGGCGTGGTCAACCCGTGGTCGCGACGCAACCGCAGTCGTCGCGTGCAGGTTGCCATCGAACATGGCCAGTTGGACTTGGCCGAAGGCCGTTGGGCCAGCGCCCAGCGGCATCTTCACCGCGCCGCCGAAGCCGAGCGTCAGCCATTGCTGTATTACCTTGGCGCCGCCCGCGCGGCCAATGAGCAGGGCCTCTACGAGCAAAGCGACAGTCTGCTTGAGCGTGCCTTGGAGCGGCAGCCCCAGGCCGAATTGGCCATCGCGTTGACTCACGCCCAGTTGCAGACGGACCGGGGCGACACCGACGGTGCGTTAAGCACGCTGCAAGCCATGCATGAGCGCCATCCCCACAATGCCCAGACCCTGCGTCAGTTGCAGCGCTTGCACCAGCAGCGCGGCGACTGGTCGGCGGTGATCCGGCTATTGCCGGAGTTGCGCAAGGACAAGGTCCTGCCGCCCGCCGAACTGGCTGAGCTGGAACGTCGGGCCTGGGGCGAAAACCTCACCTTGGCCGCCCATCGCGAAGCCGACGGAAGCGTCGGCCTTCAATCGCTCGATCGTGCCTGGCAACAGCTGACCTCCGCCCAGCGCCAGGAACCGGCACTGGTACTCGCCTATGCCGAGCAACTGCGCCAGCTGGGTGCCCAGGCGGAAGCCGAGGAGGTGCTGCGGGCTGCGCTCAAGCGTCACTACGACAGTCACCTGGCGCGCTTGTACGGATTGGTTCGCGGCGCTGATCCGATCCGCCAGTTGCAAGCGGCCGAGGGCTGGCTCAAGGAACATCCGAATGATCCGAGTTTGCTTCTGACGTTGGGGCGCTTGTGCTTGCAGAACAGCTTGTGGGGCAAGGCGCGGGATTACCTGGAAAGCAGTTTGCGTATCCAGCGCAACCCTGAAGCGTGTGCCGAACTGGCCCGCTTGCTGGCGCAACTGGGCGATGCGGAGCGCAGCAACCAGTTGTTCCAGGAGGGCTTGGGGCTGCTGGACGAGCGCTTGCTGGCGGCACCCCTGCCGGTTCCGACCAGTTGAGTGGCAATCATCGCGGCGAGGGAGCTTGCTTCCTTGTCGCAGGTGCACGCCGTCGAGGGTAAATCCGATCCGTTTTTCGGCCCCAGAAACTCCCTTCAGTAAATTCCTACAGCTTGCTGCGCCAAGTCGCGTTGTGCTTGTCGGGTATTCCCTACATCTTTGACGAAGTCTCCGCAACGCCCCGTCTTGAAAGGTCCTCGGGCTTTCCTCTACCGTAACCGCTTGTCTTTTCTGTTACGGAACCGCCATGTCGTTGTCCAGCTCTCGCTCTCTGTTTTTCATGGCTTCCATCGCTGCAGCCCTGGTTCTGGGTATCACTTTTTACCTGGAATATGCGGTCGGTCTGAGCCCGTGCAGCCTGTGCATCTTGCAGCGGTTATGCCTGATATTGTTCCTGATGACTTGCCTGGTTGCCTGCGTGCATGGCCCGGGTCTCAAGGGGAGCGTTCTATATGCGGCACTTGCAGTGGCCTTCGTATCGGGAGGGCTGGCGCTGGCGTGGCATCATGTCCTGGCGCAAAACGATTCGATCGAGCTTCTGCCAGACTGCCTCGCCAGGCTCAAGGGCGCCCATCAGTGGTGGCATGCCATGCATCGCGCATTTGACGGAGCGATCGACTGCATGAGCGTCTCCTGGACGCTGTTTCGTCTGAGCATCCCTGAATGGAGCCTGCTGTTTTTTATCGCGCTCTTCATGTCGATGATATATCTGCTGCTGCGCCTGGCCTGGAATGCCCTGGTGCCACCGCCCGGCGACGAGACGTCGCAGTTGGTCCGAAGGCTGGATCAAACACTTGTATGAACTTTATAGCCTGCGTACCTTGAAGCAGTTGTCGTGCGGGCATAATCTGGCCGGCACGTATCATTGGAATCATGCCACTCGATCTAGTTGTGTCTGGCTCGTTCCTGGTCATCCAGGTGTGCTCCAGAGTGCGAAGGGCGTGACTCAGAAGGGAAGAAATCACCATGCTCGAAAGTTGTCAGAATGCTCAGGAACGCTGGGGTGGGGTGCATCTGCTGATCGACCGCTGGTTGCAGGAGCGTCATGAACTGGTTCGAGCCTATGATGCTCTTGGCGACAAGCCTGAAGCACTGAGTGAAAGTCGCAAGCCTTTGCAGGAATTTTGCGGTGTGCTGGTGGACTATGTGTCGGCCGGTCATTTCGAGATCTACGAGCAACTGACGGGCGAGGCCAAGGCCTTCAATGACAAGCGCGGCCTGGAACTGGCCGATACGATTTATCCGCGCATCGATGTCATCACCGAGAAGCTGTTGGCCTTCAATGACCTCTGTGATGAAGGTAAATGCGTCGCGGAAAAATTCAAGGAACTGGGCGGTTTGTTGCATGAGCGTTTCGAGCTGGAGGATTGCCTGATCGAGGTGCTGCACAACGCCCACAAGGAAGAGGCTACCGCCCAGGCTTGAGGGCCTGGTGGTAACAGAAAACGGTGCGCTTTGCGCGCCGTTTTTCGTTTAATGGCTTCAGGTCGTTGCGCCCAGCAATTCAATTTCGAACACCAGCGGCGTGAAGGGCGGAATCACGTCCCCGGCACCTTCGGCGCCATAGGCCAGGGCCGAAGGAATCACCAACCGCCACTTCGCGCCCACCGGCATCTGCGGCAGTGCGCTGCGCCACCCATCAATCACGCTGTCCAGATTGAACCACTGCGCCTGATGGTTGGAATCGAATACGGTGCCGTCCGGCAATTGACCGACATACCGCACCTGGACCTTGCCGTGGGCGCCGGCCTTCGCGCCGCTGCCTGGCTTGAGTTCGGTCAGCAGGATGCCGTCCGACAATTGCTGGACGCCCGGTCGGCCTTTTTCCTCATCGAGAAATTTCCGCTCGCTCTTCAGCGCCATTTGCGTTTGCGGCGTGGACGACTGCGCCAGGAGTTGCGCCTGATGTTCGGCCAGGATCCGTTCGATGCGGTCATCTGCCAGGGCCAACGGTTTACCCAGATAGGCCTGCTGCAGGCCTTCCACCAGCGCCTGGATCTGCAGGTCTGGCACGTCCTGACGCAGGCGCTCGCCCAGGCTGGCACCGAGGCTGTAGGCCAGGTCGCGACCGTCGTCGGCGGCGGATTTTTCAGCGGCCTGAGCCAGGGAGCAAACCATGCAAAGAAACAAAAAAAGGTGACGCGACATGTGTACGTTCTCCGCCCTCGATTCGAGGGATTATGCCAGTGTCGATAACGCTCAACGCGATTTGTCCTGGCAGTGCTGCAGACTATTTTTTGCCCCGTGCAACGCAACGCCTTGTGTAGTGTCAACATGCCCTAGCGGCGGTTGCAGCAGAGGTCTAGTATGAGCCGCACTCACGTCAGTCAGGAGGTAAACCATGTCGGCCACCAAGAAGCCTGTAAACACTCCGTTGCACTTGCTCCAACAACTGTCGGGCAGCTTGCTCGAACATCTGGAAAATGCCTGCTCCCAAGCTCTGGCTGATGCTGAAAAACTGCTCGCCAAGCTGGAAAAACAACGCGGCAAGGCGCAGGAAAAACTGCACAAGTCGCGAACCAAACTGCAAGACGCGGCTACCGCCGGCAAGGCCAAGGCACAAACCAAGGCCAAGGCTGCCGTGAAGGAGCTCGAAGACCTGCTCGATGCCTTGAAGGATCGTCAATCCGAAACCCGTGCCTACATCCTGCAACTCAAGCGTGATGCCCAGGAAAGCCTGAAGCTGGCCCAGGGTGTCGGTCGCGTTCAGGAAGCCGTTGGCAAGGCGCTGAGCCTTCGCGCGGCCAAGCCTGCCGCTGTATCGGCCAAGAAGCCGGCGGCTAAACCTGTCGCGGCAATAACTGCGGCCAAGGCGCCCGGCAAGCCAGCCGCCAAAGTTGCCAGCAAGCCGGCTGCCAAACCTGCCGTGAAAGCAGTCGCTGCCAGCGCTGCGAAACCTGCGGCGAAAAAACCAGCCGTGAAAGCAGCTGCCAAGCCTGCCGTTAAAGCTCCTGCTGCCAAGCCTGTTGCCGCCAAACCAGCCGCAAAAGTTGCCGCCAAGCCTGCCGCTAAAACCGCTGCTGCCAAACCCGCTGCGACGAAGGCCGCCGCTGCCAAGCCTGCTGCGAAAGCGGCCGCCAAACCTACTGCCGCGAAGCCGGCCGCCAAGGCTAAACCTGCTGCCGCCAAGTCTGCCGCCAAGCCTGCTGTCAAGTCGGCTGCCAAGCCGGTTGCTGCTGCCAAGGCGCCTGTCAAAGCACCTGTGAAGGCCGTGGCAAAACCCGCAGCAGCCAAACCAGCCGCCAAGCCGGCAACGGCCAAGCCGGCCGCTGCAAAACCTGCAGCCAAGCCCGCTGCAAAGCCTGCCGTGAAAAAGCCTGCTGCTGCAAAACCGGCAACGGCTCCGGTTGCCAAACCTGCCGCGCCAGCACCAGCACCCGCAGTGACGCCCGCGCCAACGGCCAGCACGCCGGCACCGGCGGTGAACCCAAGCGTAACCACCGCACCGAGCACCACTCCACCCCGCGCTTCCTAAGGGGTGACTGCCGCGACGCGCAGCCGATGCAGCGCGTCGCGGTTGGTTTGGCCGGCATTCGCCACCAGCCTCTGCAGCCACTGCGCTGTCGCTTCATCCTGGCCCTTGGGCCAGTTCCCTGCCGTGGTTTCCAGCCGCTCCAACAATTGTCGTTCGGCTTCCAGCTCCAGTTTCTTGATCTGTTCGCGCAGGCCACCCAGCCCGGCGTCATGAAGGGCAAGGTCTTTCCATTGTGTGCGCAACGCCCGTAATGGCTGGATGACGGCTGCGTCCCAAGGTCCGGCGACATGCCGAAGCTGCTGCAACCTCTGCTCATCACAAGTCACGCCGCGTTGTTCCAACCACAGCCCACAGAGCACCAGGCAGACGTTCGCGCCTTCAGCCTGCAACGCCAGGCACGCCGCTTCCACGCCAGGCCTGGCATAAAGGTTGATCGAAAAGCTCCACAGATCAGAGGACATCGTGCTACTCGCGCCAGTTGCGAACGAAGCTGGTAGACTCCGCCGCCATTATGATTCGACTTCAGAACCTGACTTTACAGCGTGGCCCGCAACGTCTGCTAGAAGACGCCGAGCTGACCCTGCACGCCGGCCACAAAGCCGGCCTCATCGGTGCCAACGGCGCCGGCAAATCGAGCCTGTTCGCTTTGCTGCGCGGCGAGTTGCACCCCGACTCCGGCGATTGCTTCCTGCCGGCGGACTGGCGCATCGCCCACATGCGTCAGGAGGTCGATACGCTCGAACGCCTGGCCGTGGATTATGTGCTCGATGGCGACTTGCGTCTGCGTGAGGTGCAACGCGATCTCGCCGCGGCCGAAGCCGCCCATGACGGTGCCGCACAGGCGCGCCTGCACTCGGAGCTCGACAGTGCCGACGGCTACACCGCGGACGCCCGGGCGCGAAAATTGTTGGCCGGCCTGGGCTTTACCAACGAACAGATGGACCGTCAGGTCGGCGACTTCTCCGGTGGCTGGCGGATGCGCCTGAACCTGGCGCAAGCCCTGATGTGTCCCTCGGATCTGCTGCTGCTCGACGAGCCGACCAACCACCTGGATCTGGATGCGATCATCTGGCTCGAAGACTGGCTCAAGAGTTACCCCGGTACACTGCTGCTGATTTCCCACGACCGCGACTTCCTCGACGCCGTGGTGGATCACGTGGCCCATGTCGACCAGCGCAAGCTCACCTTGTACCGCGGTGGCTACAGTGCCTTCGAGCGTGCCCGTGCCGAACGTCTGGCCCAGCAACAGCAGGCCTACGAGAAGCAACAGGCGCAACGTGCGCACATGGAAAGCTATATCGCCCGCTTCAAGGCCCAGGCGACCAAGGCCCGCCAGGCCCAAAGCAGGATCAAGGCGCTGGAACGGATGGAAGAACTGTCGGCGGCCCACGTCGATTCGCCGTTCGATTTTGTCTTCCGCGAGTCGAGCAAGATCTCCAGCCCGTTGATCGACCTGTCCGACGCGCGCCTGGGCTATGGCGACAAGACCGTGCTGGAGAAGGTCAAGCTGCAACTGACCCCAGGCGCGCGCATCGGTCTGCTGGGACCCAACGGTGCCGGTAAGTCGACCCTGATCAAGAACCTCTCTGGCGAGCTCCAGCCCTTGGCCGGACGCCTGACGCGCGGCGAAAACACCGTGGTCGGCTACTTCGCCCAGCATCAGTTGGACTCGCTCGATGCCAAGGCCAGCCCGCTGTTGCACCTGCAACGCCTGGCGCCGACCGAGCGTGAACAGACCCTGCGCGATTTCCTCGGAGGTTTCGATTTTCGCGGCGCGCGTATCGACGAGCCGGTGCTGAATTTCTCCGGTGGCGAGAAGGCGCGCCTGGCGCTGGCGCTGATCGCCTGGGACCGGCCGAACCTGTTGCTGCTCGACGAACCGACCAACCACCTGGACCTGGAAATGCGCCTGGCCCTGACCATGGCCTTGCAGGAGTTCAGTGGCGCGGTGCTGGTGGTCTCCCACGACCGGCATTTGCTCAAGAGCACCACGGACAACTTCTTCCTGGTGGCCGACGGCAAAGTCGAAGAGTTTGACGGCGATCTCGAAGATTACGCGCGCTGGCTGGTGGAATATCGCCAGCGCAACGCACCGGTCAGCAGCACTCCGGTGAACCCGGACAAAACCGACAAGAAGGCTCAGCGCCAGGCCGCGGCAGCATTGCGTCAGCAGTTGGCGCCGCACAAGCGCGAGGCCGACAAGCTCGAAGCCGAGTTGGGCAAGCTGCATGAAAAGCTGCAGAAAATCGAAACCAGCCTTGGCGACAGCGGTCTCTACGAGGCAGCGCGCAAGGACGAGCTGCGTGATCTGCTGGCTGAACAGGCCAGGCTGAAAGTTCGAGAAGCGGAACTTGAGGAGGCGTGGATGCAAGCCCTGGAGTTGCTGGAAAACCTGCAAGCGGAGCTGGAGGCGTTGTCCTGATGGAAGCGTTGTCCTTGCCTATACCCGTCATGTGGATCGAGCCGATCTGGCTCGGTGTGCAAATCCTGCTGATTCTGTTGGTCGGTTATGTTGCCCAGCGTGTCGTCGCGCGCTTCCTCACGGGGCTCGGCGAGCGCTATCCATTGCCGTCCCAGTTGGTGATCATCCTGCGCGGTGTGCTGCGCTGGTTGATCATGGGCAGCGCGGTACTGGTGGCGCTGGAGCGCCTCGGTGTCTCGGCCACGGTGCTGTGGACCGCGTTGTCGGGGTTCGTTGCCGTGGCAGCGGTGGCGTTCTTCGCGATCTGGAGCGTGTTGTCGAACCTGCTCTGCGCGATCCTGATCTATACCGTCGGCCCGTTCCGCCTCGGCGATGTAGTCGAGCTGGTGGAAGCCACCGATAAGCCCGGCATCAAGGGGCGGGTGGTGGCAATCAACTTGCTTTACACCACCTTGATCGAACCCGAGGAGCTCGGTACCGGCAGCTCCATGGTGCAGGTGCCCAACAGCCTGTTCTTCCAGCGTTCGGTCCGGCGCTGGCGCGGCAGCGAAGCATTTCCGGTCGGCGGTTTCGTCGAATAGTCCGATCCCTGGGTGGGTTCTGAAAAAAACGGTGGTTATCCGCACGGCGGCGCATTAGCTTATTCGTTTCGACGGAACTGAGCCGAGGTGTGCGATGTTGCTGGAAACGTGGCTGGCGTTCTTCGCCGCCTGCTGGGTCATCAGCCTTTCGCCGGGCGCCGGTGCCATTGCATCGATGTCCAGCGGTCTGCAATACGGTTTCTGGCGGGGCTACTGGAACGCCCTGGGCCTGCAATTGGGCCTGGCGTTGCAGATCGTGATTGTCGCCGCCGGTGTCGGCGCGATTCTCACCGCGTCAGCTACCGCCTTCTACGCAATCAAGTGGTTCGGCGTGGCGTACCTGGTCTATCTGGGCGTCAAGCAATGGCGGGCCATTCCCGCAGACCTTAGTGACGACGCGGCGGTGCGCCCCATCGGCAAGCCCCTGGCGTTGGTGTTCCGCGGTTTCCTGGTGAACATCAGCAACCCCAAGGCGCTGGTATTCATGCTCGCGGTGCTGCCGCAGTTCATCGATCCGCATGCCCCGTTGGTCAAGCAATACCTGATTCTGGGCGTGACCATGATCTGCGTCGACCTCATTGTCATGGCCGGGTACACCGGGCTGGCATCCAAGGTCTTGCGCCTGTTGCGTACCCCGAAACAGCAACGGCGGATGAACCGGACCTTCGCCGGGCTGTTCATCGGCGCGGCAGGTCTGCTGGCGACGATTCGCAAGGCTGCGGTGTAGTTACCGTGGCGAAGGCAAGCTTTCGTGGCGAGGGAGCTTGCTCCCGCTGGGCTGCGTAGCAGCCCCAAAAGAGGCGGTCGCTACGCAACCGAGCGGGACCCCCCCCCCCCCCCACGAAGAACACTTACCTGGCAATGCGCTTCAGCGCAGGATCACCGGCGCGGTATCCCTCGGCAGGTTATTACGCTGTACCGGCTCGCCAGGCTGCTCATGGCTCGGGCCACCGAGCTGCTCGCTCAACTGCCGCGCCACGTCTTCACCCAACGCCTTGGACACTTCGCGTACGACCCGTGGGCGATTGAGGCTGATACGCACGTCCCGGTGGTTCAACAGCTTGGTGTCCTGGCCTTCGCCCATGGCAGTGAAGGCCGAGGTGATCTCATAGGTCTTGGTGTTGATCAGGCTGAAATCCGCCACCAGCGACAATGCGAGCACCGCCGAGTAGCTGTCGGCAGTGCCCAGCTCGTTGATGTCCCGAGTGAAATCGATGTCCGATACGGTGCCGAACAGCACATAGTCGGCGCCCTTGAAATGCCCGGCCTTGATTCGCTTGATCACGTCATACACATCGCCCGTGGACGATGCGGTGTGCGGCGTGCCCTGGACCAGCTGGAACATCCCGCTGCGCAGGATTTCGCCCTTGATGTCGCCGGTGAACTTGCGCAGTTCACCCTGCTCGATGTAGCTACTGGTCGCTTCCATCTCGTCGTAGCTCGACGACGCGCTGGCGCTGTACGGGTTCGCCTGGAAGTTGCTCTGTGCCGAAACGGTGTGGATGTATTCCTCCACGCGTTGCTGGTACGCCAGGTCAGTCACTGCAACTCTTGGGGCCGCCTGCGCACTGAATGCGCAGGCCAGGGCCATGATGCCGATCCATGTACGCATGGCTTAACGCTCCGTGGTCTTGCGGATTTCTTTCTCGTCCATCCATTCAGCCAGGCCGCTCTCAACATCGATCAGTTGCAGGCTGAATTTGTAGAAGACGTCCTTGTAGTCTTCGCTGCGCTTGACGATCGAGCTGATGGAACCCTCGATGCGGTACTTGGCGGCGATCATGTTGCCGGTCTTGGCCACTGTGCTTTTTTTGTACAAGCCGCTCTGGTTCTGCAGCTTGAGCTGGTCGACCTGGCTGTCCATGGCATTGTTGTCACTGGCAAAGCGTGCCGCGCCGGTTTTCATCAGCTGGGTCTTGATGCTGGTAGTGATCTCGCGAGTATCGATGTACTCGCTGGTCTTGTTTTTCACGTCGTAGACCTGCACCACCGGACGGCCCTGCAGGATGCCGGACTGGGCGAGGGAGCGGGTCATGGATTCGGCGATCATCTGCAAGTCGGTAGAGCCGAATTCGTTGGTGACGGTTTCCACGGCCTTGGTGTCGCCATAGCTGATGTTCTTGTTGCCCAGGGTCGGCGAATTGTTGGCGCAGCCGCTGACCAGCAGGGCGGCGAGGGCGAGGGAGGAGATGCGTAGGAACATATGGTGCTCTCTAAAAAAATAAATGAATTAGTCGGCCGTGCCGACAATCCCCGTGGCGACCGGAACAGGGCTCAAGGGGTATTGATTTCCAAACGGAAATCCACGGCCTTGGGCGTCGGTGCGATGGCCGGCAGGAAACGGGTCTGTTCGCCATACAGCGTCAGGGTTTTCCAGCTTTCCTCTTCGGCGATCGGGAAGCCTTCCGGCCCCAGCCAGGCAAAGCGGTAATACATCGTCTTGTTGTTGAAGCTGGTATTGCTCAACTGCACGTTGACGGTCATGTAGCCGTTTTCCCGGGCGACACGCATGGCGCCGACCACGATGTTTTTGGTCTTGCCCATCGCCACGACCTTGCTGGCGGCAGTGCCCGGCTCCGGTGGCGGTGGGGTGGCGCAACCGGCCAGCAAGGCCAGGACGCCGACGGCGATCAGTTTTAAACGCATGTGAACAAGACTCCGTTCTTAAGGTTGCTTGAGGGCAATGGCGGTCGGGTTGGCGCTCGGGATCACCTGCGCCGCCAGGCCGCCAGCGAAGACCTGGCTGCCCACCGCCCGCAGGCTGATGACTTGGTAACGTTGATCAACCTTGACCTTGACCACCGAGCCACCTACCGCGCTTGGCAGCGTGACCTGGTGTTCGCCCTTCTTCAGGCGCAGGCGCACCACTTGGGTGTAGTCCGGCAACGTGCGCCAGGTGCGGGTGTCCGCGCCTTCGAGCACGGCCGAGGTGATGCCCACGGCGAGGCCGGCCAGCGGGTTGGTTTCGTTGATCTGTTTCTGTGCGACGCCACGGGTGATGGCGCGCACGGTCGTGCGCAGGATGATGCCCGGCATGTCGTCGCGCAGCGCCCGGCGCGACATGGCGGTGGTGCTGTTGAGCTGGGTCAGGTCCAGTTGGCGACCGTCAACGCCGATCTGGGCGAACGTCGCAGTGGAGGTGTCCGGCTTGATCAGCGGAAAGGACAACGGCGTGATGACCACGTTGCCGCTGATCGGCAAGGGCAGCGGGATTCGCATCGAGTCACGGGATGGCGCCAGGCCGCTCTGCACCACGATCAGGACTTCACTGTCGTCGTCCTTGGCGGCAGGCTTGTCGAGGTTCAGCAGCGCCTGTTCCAGCAGCGGGGTGTTGGGGCGCAGTTCGGCGGCCTTGCGATAACCCGGCGCGGCCAGATCTTTCTCGCCCAGTGCTTCGTAGACGAAACCTGCCAGGTAATGGCTGAACGCGCTCTGGTAACTGTTTTTCAGGCTGACCACTTCAGGGGCGTCAAGGCTGGCGACCGGATAACCCTGAAGATCCTTGTATTCGGTCTTGACCCCTTGTTTCTCGGCATCTTCCTCGCGCTTGAGGTATTCCTTGTCGCGCAAGTCGGCGATCACGGCTTCGCGCTCGTGGGTCTTCTTGATCTGCATCCGTGCGCCGTCGAAGTCGTTCACCGCCAGCAGGTTCAACGCCATTTGAGTGGTGAGCATGACCTTTTCATAGTCATAACCCTCATAGCGCCGGACTTTGTCATTGACCAGGAAACTGCCGAACTGCGCGACGTACTTGGCGGTATCGAGCTTGACGGCGTCTTCCCACTGCCCGACTTGCTGGTCGGCGCTGCTCCAGGCGGTCTGGCTGCCGGACAGGTCGCCCTTGGCGCGCAGCAGCTCACCCTTTTCGAAGAAATAGAGCAGGTCTTTGTCTTTGCTGGTGTTGTTTTTTTCCAGCAGGGTCAATGCCGCGTCGACGTTGCCCGAGGCCAGTTGCTGATTGGTCTGGGCCAGTTCGCTGTCGTAGTTGCGAAACGCCGAGCAGCCGGACAGCAAGGTGATCGCGCCGAGGGCGACCGAGAAAAGAGCACGGGATGCCATGAACACTTCTTCCCTGAGTATCAGCCGGGGTGTGCGGGTCGGGCTGGGGCGATCCACGGACAGGCGCTTTTGCGCCGTCGGTTCCTCAAGTCCAGAGGAGCTTTTATGCCTTCTTCTAATAAGAAGGCGGCGCATTATAAGCAGTGGATTGGCTGGTGTAGTGGCTTTTTAGTTTCTAAATGATGTTTTTGTGATGTCATCTTCAAAGCATGAAGATCCGATGAAAATGCTCGGCCGGAACACATCGGTGCTTGAGCCAAGCGCATTGGAAGTGAACAATGTGTTACTTCTTATTTCCAACCGAGAGTCATTCATGACTGCCCCGTTTCGTTTTCTGGCCTGGATTGCGCTGCCGATGCTTGCGCTGTGCAGTGCCGATCTGCTGGCTGACACTGTTGAAGGCGCGCCACAGGCGCTGCATCTGCTGGATTACATCGGGGCGGATTATCCGGCGACCGTCGACGCGGGAAAGGTCATCGACGATGCCGAATACCGCGAGCAACTCGAATTCACTCAAGTGCTGGAAGGGCTGGTCGCCGCGCTACCGGGCAAGCCGGAAAAAGCTGAGCTGACGCAAGGCATCGGTACGTTGCGCAGTGCGATCAGCCAGCGCCAGGACGGCGCTGACGTGGCCCGTCTGGCGCGGCAGCTGGGTGCCAGGCTGGCCGTAGCCTATGAGGTCAGCCAGGCGCCAGTGATCACCCCGGACCCGACGCGCGGGGCGCCGTTGTATGCCCAGAACTGCTCGGTGTGCCATGGTGACAGCGGTGCCGGCGACGGTCCGGCGGGTGTCGGCCTGGAGCCGCCGCCCTCGAACCTGCGCGACGGGCTGCGCCTGGATCGCCTGAGCCTCTACGCGATCTACAACACCTTGGGCATGGGCGTCGAAGGCACCGATATGCCGGCCTTCGCCGATCAGCTCGACGACCGTCAACGCTGGGACCTGGCGACCTACATCGCCAGCTTCAGCGCCGACCCGGCTGCGGCCAAGGGCGAGCAGACCTTCAACCTCGCCGACCTGGCCCGCCAGACGCCTGCCGAAGTCCTCGCCGCCCAGGGGCCCGCGGCAGCGGCGACGTTCCGCGCACAGCGCGCCCAGCCACCGCAGGTGCAGCGCGGCCCGGCGCAGTTGCTCGACTACACCGCCGCTACCCTGGACAAGAGCATCGCGGCGTATCGCACCGGTGATCACGACCAGGCTTACGATTTGTCGGTAGCGGCGTATCTGGAAGGCTTCGAGCTGGTGGAAAGCTCACTCGACAACGTCGACGCCAACGTGCGTAAAGATACCGAGAGGGCCTTGATGGCCTACCGTCAGTCCTTGCAGGACGGTTTGCCGGTCGAGCAGGCCGAGCAACGCCTGGACGCGGCCAAGGCCAAATTGAAGGAGTCCGCCGGCCTGCTCGGTGGCGATGGCTTGAGCTGGTCGCTGAGCTACATTTCGGGCTTGCTGATCCTGCTGCGCGAAGGCCTGGAAGCGATCCTGGTCCTGGCGGCGATCCTGGCTTTCTTGCGCAACACCGGGCAGCAGTCGGCGGTGCGCAGCGTCAACGTTGGCTGGGGCCTGGCGCTGCTGGCCGGCCTGGCGACCTGGGCGCTCGCCGCGTACGTGATCGATGTCAGTGGCGCGCAGCGTGAATTGCTCGAAGGCGCGACGGCATTGTTCGCCAGCGTGATGGTGCTGTGGCTGGGTGTATGGATGCACGACCGCCGCCACGCGGCGGCCTGGCAGGATTACATCAAGAGCAGCCTGGTCGGCGGCGGAGGTCGTTTCGGTTTCGCGATCCTGGCATTTTTCTCGGTCTATCGAGAGCTGTTCGAGGTGATCCTGTTCTACGAAACCCTGTGGCTGCAAGCCGGCCCAGCCGGGCATGACGCGGTGTTGGCCGGCGGCGCGACGGCGCTGGTGCTGCTGGTGGGACTGGCCTGGGTGATTTTGCGCGGCTCGGCGAAACTGCCGCTGGCGCTGTTTTTCGGCATCAACGCCGGGTTGCTGTGTGCGTTGTCGGTGGTGTTTGCCGGCCATGGCGTGAAGGCTTTGCAGGAAGCCGGAATCTTCGGCACGCGGCCGGTGGCGTTCTTCGAGTTCGACTGGCTGGGCATCCATGCCGATGCTTATTCCCTGGCGGCCCAGGCGGTGGCGATCATCGCGATCGTTGTGCTGTACGGGCGCAGCTGGGTGGCGGAGAAGCGCCGGATGCAGGTTTCCTGACGTCATTTCGCGAGCAGGCTCGCTCCCACAGGAGGTAGGCTATTCCATTGTGGGAGCGAGCCTGCTCGCGAAGCTTTTTGAAGAGGAAGACCCCGATGCGTGTATGGATCGATGCCGACGCCTGCCCCAAGGCCGCGAAGGAACTGGTGGTCAAGTTCGCCTTGAAGCGCCAGTTCGAAGTGGTGCTGGTGGCCGGGCAGCCGCAGATCAAGCCGGGCCTGGCCCTGGTGAAGCTGATCGTGGTGCCCAGCGGGCCTGATGCGGCAGATGATTATCTGGTGGAGCATGCCGTCCCGGGCGAGCTGGTGATCTGCAGCGACGTACCGCTGGCCGACCGCCTGGTGAAGAAAGGCGTCGCCGCCCTTGACCCGCGGGGCAAGGAGTTCGACGCGCAGAACATGGGCGATCGACTGGCGGTGCGCAACCTGTTCACCGACTTGCGGGAACAGGGCCACGTGGGCGGTGGCCCGGCGGCGTACAGCGAGCGGGACAAGCAGGGATTTGCCAATGCGTTGGATCGGATATTGACGCGGTTGTCCCGCTTGTCTTGAACCTTGCCTGAATCCCTGTGGGAGGGGGGGGGGGCGATAGCGGTGTGTCAGTCAGCACTTTTGCGACTGAGTTGACGCCATCGCGAGCAAGCTCGCTCCCACAGTTGATTGTGTGTGGTCACTCATCATTCTCGTGCGTCAGCTCCAGCACCCGATCCACCAGCTTGTTGATCCCCGAAGCCGCTTCGCTGATGTTCTGCGCGAGCATGTAGGCGGGGGTGCTGACCAGCTTGCGCGCGGTGTCTTCAACGATATCGGTGACCAGGCACTCTTCGTGAGTCCCGCCCATCTTGGTCACGGCAGCGGCGGTGTCAGCGTCCATGCCGATGGTGCAGGTCACCCCCGGGCCGTAGATTTTCGCCGCCAGGGCCGGTGAGATGCAGATCAGCCCAACCGGCTTGCCGGCCTCGGCGAAGGCTTCGGTCAACGCCAGGACTTGCGGCTGGACGCTGCAACCGGCGCCTTCGACGGCAAAGTTGGAGAGGTTTTTCGCCGAGCCGAAGCCGCCGGGCACGATCAGCGCATCAAAGTCCTCGGCCCTGGCTTCGCGCAGGTCTTTCACATCGCCTCGGGCAATGCGCGCCGATTCCACCAAGACGTTGCGGCTCTCGGGCATTTCCTCGCCGGTCAGGTGATTGATGACATGCAATTGGGCGATGTTGGGGGCGAAACACTGGACCTGCGCGCCGCGCTGGTCGAGACGCAGCAACGTGATCACGCTTTCGTGGATCTCTGCGCCGTCGTACACGCCACAGCCGGAAAGGATCACTGCAACTTTTTTGCTCATGGGCTTTTCTCCAGATTCATGGCGTTAAATGTCTACTAATTTGTCACTCGTTGCCATAGGGGGATCCGGCAGCTACACCTAATCTGCCAACACCTTCCTGCCTTGCATGCCCGGGTCGCGTCATGAATTTCATCCTGTATGCCGTGCCGTTTTTCTTCGTGTTGATTGCGGTCGAGCTGCTGGCCGATCGCTGGCGTGGCGTGAGCCACTACCGGGTGGCGGACGCGATCAACAGCCTGAGCACCGGTGTGCTGTCGACCACGACGGGGTTGTTGACCAAGGGCGTGGGCCTGGTGACCTATGCCTTTGCCCTGGAGCATCTGGCGGTCTTTCAATGGCCGGCCGACCAGGCCTGGACCTGGGTATCGGCCTTTGTGCTCTATGACTTCTGCTACTACTGGCTGCACCGCTTGGGCCACGAGCGCAACATCCTCTGGGCCGCCCATTCGGTGCACCACCAGAGCGAGGACTACAACCTCTCCACGGCGTTGCGCCAGACCAGCAGCGGTTTCCTGCTGAGCTGGATCTTCTACCTGCCGCTGGCGGTGCTGGGCGTGCCGCTGCTGGTGTTCGTCAGTGTCGCGGCGTTGAACCTGCTGTATCAGTTCTGGGTGCATACCCAGCACATCCCCAAGCTCGCCTGGCTGGAGTGGTGCTTCGTCACGCCATCCAATCATCGTGCCCACCATGCACAGAACCCTCTCTACATGGATCGCAACTACGGCGGCGTGTTCATTATTTGGGACCGTCTGTTTGGCACCTTCCAGGAAGAGGACGACAACGAGCCGGTCATTTTCGGCGTGACCACGCCACTGGCGAGCTGGAATCCGTTGTGGGCCAATCTGCAGTTCTATGCGCAACTGTGGGCCGACGCCCGGCGCGCCGAGCGCTGGTGGGACAAACTGCGGATCTGGTTCATGCCCACCGGTTGGCGGCCAGCCGATGTGGCCGCCAGGTACCCGCTGAACAAGCCGGACCTGAGCCGGTTCCGCAAATTCGAAGTGCCCCTGGCCGGACGCCAGCAGGGGTACGTGGCGCTGCAGTTTTGTGTCTACATCGCCCTGGGCAGTTATTTGATGAACCTGGAAAGCAGTCTGCCGGCCACTGCCCTGGTGTTGGGGTGGGGAACGGTGGCGTTGGGTCTGTTCGTGTTGGGCGCGGCCCTGGAGAATCGCCCGTGGGCGCTGAAGCTTGAGCTTTTGCGCTTGGCTGCCAATCTGCCGCTGGTGTGGCTGGCGCCGCTGGCCGGGTTATGGCCGGCCAGCCCGGTGGCCTGGGTTGGCTTGCTCAGCTACAGCCTGATCAGTGGCCTCGGCTTGTACTATTGCCGCAACCGTCTTACTCGCCTGGCGTCGTAGTCTCGGCGGACTTGGCTTGTTCGAGACGTTCTGCCGCAAGGACTTGTCTGGCCAGCCGTGCGTTCTTGATGCGTCGACGCAGCCATAGGCCCAAGCCCAGCACCAGCAGGGCGCCAAGTACCCACAGTTCGTATTTCTTGATGCTGCCAAGCATGCCTTCGAGCACCGCGCCAAAGTGGTACGCGGCAGCCGCCAGGGCCGTGGCCCATATCGCCGCGCCGATACCGTTGAGCAGCAGATAGCGGCCCGGTGGATAGCCAGAGAGGCCGATGGCCACCGGCATCACCGTGCGCAAACCGTAGACGAAGCGAAAGCTCAGTACCCAGATATCCGGATGGCGGCGGATGTGCTCCAGCGCGCGATCTCCCATCAACTGCCAGCGCGGCTTGCGCGCCAGGAGCTTGCGCCCGTGTTTGCGGCCCAGGAAGTACCACAGCTGATCGCCCGCGTAGCTGCCGCAAAATGCCACGACCACCACCAGGTTGATGTCCATGTAGCCACGGAACGCCAGGAAGCCTGCGAGCACGAGGATGGTTTCGCCTTCGAAGAACGTGCCGATAAACAGGGCCAAGTAGCCGAAGTCATGCAGAAATTGTTGGAGCATTGTCTGGGTGCTGGCGAAATGAACGCGCAGCCTAACCCTTCAGACACATTCAGGAAAGTATCGAAATGTGTCTCGACGTGAACATTTCCTACAGAAGACAATCACTGCGACTAGCGGTCGCGCTTCAGCACAACTGTCATAGGTTCGTCATAATGAGCGCTTATAACTGTCACGCTCGCCCGTCTGCGGGCTCAGGAGTCTGCCGTGAGCTTTACCCCCGCCAATCGTCTGTTCCCCGCCACCCGTCTGCGCCGCAACCGCCGTGATGAGTTCTCCCGTCGGCTGGTGCGGGAAAATGTACTGACCACCAATGACCTGATCCTGCCGGTGTTCGTGCTGGACGGGGAGAACCGTCGTGAAGCGGTGGCGTCGATGCCTGGCGTGGAGCGCCTGACCGTCGACTTGCTGCTCGAAGCGGCGGCCGAGTGGGTGGAACTGGGTATCCCGGCGCTGGCGCTGTTCCCGGTCACCCCGCCAGCGCTCAAATCGCTGGACGCCGCCGAAGCCTGGAACCCCGAGGGTATTGCCCAGCGCGCGACCCGTGCCCTGCGCGCGCGCTTCCCGGAGCTCGGTGTGATTACCGATGTGGCGCTGGACCCGTTCACCACCCACGGTCAGGACGGCATTCTCGACGAAGAAGGCTACGTGCAGAACGACATCACCGTCGATGCACTGGTCAGGCAAGCGTTGTCCCACGCCGAAGCGGGGGCCCAGGTCGTGGCGCCATCCGACATGATGGACGGTCGCATCCAGGCGATCCGCGAAGCCCTGGAAGTGGCCGGCCATGTCAACGTGCGCATCATGGCCTACTCGGCCAAGTACGCCAGCGCCTACTACGGTCCGTTCCGCGACGCGGTCGGCTCGGCCCTGAACCTGGGCAAGGCCAACAAGGCCTCCTATCAGATGGACCCGGCCAACAGCCATGAAGCCTTGCACGAAGTGGCTGCCGACTTGTCAGAAGGCGCAGACATGGTCATGGTCAAGCCGGGGATGCCTTATCTCGACATTCTTTGCCGGGTAAAGGAAGAATTCAAAGTACCGACCTTTGTTTATCAGGTCAGCGGTGAGTATGCGATGCACATGGCCGCGATCCAGAACGGCTGGTTGAGCGAAGGGGTGATTCTCGAGTCCCTGACCGCTTTCAAACGTGCGGGTGCTGATGGCATCCTGACTTACTTTGCCGTGCGCGCCGCCCAATTGTTACGAGAGCAGAAATAGCCTCCCAGGAACTTGCGATGAATACCGAAGGACTCACAGAAGTTGCCGTAAAAGACGCTCAGCCCGTGGTCGAGCAAGCCGCCGAAACGCCGCCGGAGCTGGAGTCGGCTCCAGCGGCGGTGCCCGAGCCGGCCCCGGCTCCGGCGATCGCGATCACCAACCTGGATGACAGCAGCCTGTACATCCATCGCGAGCTGTCGCAACTGCAATTCAACATCCGCGTGCTGGAGCAGGCACTGGATGAGTCCTATCCACTGTTGGAGCGGCTGAAGTTTTTGCTGATCTTTTCCAGCAACCTGGACGAGTTCTTCGAGATTCGCGTCGCCGGCCTGAAGAAGCAGATCACCTTCGCCCGCGAACAGGCCGGTGCCGATGGCTTGCAACCGCACCAGGCCCTGGCGCGCATCAGCGAGCTGGTACACGGCCACGTTGACCGCCAGTACGCGATCCTCAACGACATCCTGCTGCCGGAGCTGGAAAAACATCAGGTCCGCTTCATCCGTCGCCGCTACTGGACGACCAAGCTCAAGACCTGGGTACGCCGTTATTTCCGTGACGAGATCGCCCCGATCATTACCCCGATCGGCCTCGACCCGACGCACCCGTTCCCATTACTGGTGAACAAGAGCCTGAACTTCATCGTCGAGCTGGAAGGCATCGACGCCTTTGGCCGCGATTCCGGCCTGGCGATCATTCCGGCGCCGCGCCTGCTGCCGCGCATCATCCGCGTGCCGGAAGACGTCGGCGGGCCTGGCGACAACTATGTGTTCCTGTCGTCAATGATCCACGCCCATGCCGATGACCTGTTCCAGGGCATGAAGGTGAAGGGCTGCTACCAGTTCCGCCTGACCCGTAACGCCGACCTGTCGGTGGACACCGAGGACGTCGAAGACCTGGCCCGCGCCCTGCGCGGCGAGTTGTTCTCCCGCCGCTACGGCGATGCGGTGCGCCTGGAAGTGGCCGACACCTGCCCGAAACACCTGTCCGACTACCTGCTCAAGCAGTTCAACCTGCACGAGACCGAGCTGTACCAGGTCAATGGCCCGGTGAACCTGACGCGGCTGTTCAGCATCACCGGCCTGGACAGCCATCCCGAGCTGCAATACTCGCCGTTTACCCCGCAGATTCCGAAACTGCTGCAAAACAGCGAGAACATTTTCAGTGTGGTCAGCAAACAGGACATCCTCCTGCTGCACCCCTTCGAGTCGTTCACGCCGGTGGTCGACTTGCTGCGCCAGGCCGCCAAGGATCCCCACGTATTGGCGGTACGCCAGACGTTGTACCGCAGCGGCGCCAACTCGGAGATCGTCGACGCTTTGGTGGACGCGGCGCGAAACGGCAAGGAAGTCACCGCGGTGATCGAATTGCGCGCGCGTTTCGACGAAGAGTCCAACCTGCAACTGGCCAGCCGCCTGCAAGCGGCCGGCGCGGTGGTGATCTACGGCGTGGTTGGCTACAAGACCCACGCCAAGATGATGCTCATCCTGCGGCGCGAGGCTGGCGAGATTGTGCGCTACGCGCACTTGGGCACCGGCAACTATCACGCCGCCAACGCTCGGCTGTATACCGACTACAGCCTGCTGACCTCGGATGATGCGTTGTGCGAAGACGTCGGCAAGCTGTTCAGCCAACTGATCGGCATGGGCAAGACGCTGCGTATGAAAAAACTGCTGCATGCGCCGTTCACCCTGAAAAAGGGCATGCTCGACATGATCGCCCGGGAAACCCAGTTCGCCCTGGACGGCAAGCCGGCGCACATCATCGCCAAATTCAACTCGCTGACTGACCCGAAGATCATTCGCGCGCTGTACAAGGCCAGCCAGTCGGGCGTGCGCATCGACCTGGTGGTGCGCGGCATGTGCTGCCTGCGGCCGGGTATTCCGGGGGTGTCCCACAACATCCATGTGCGCTCGATCATCGGGCGCTTCCTGGAGCACACGCGGGTGTTCTATTTCCTCAATGGCGGCGAGGAGCAGATGTTCCTGTCCAGCGCCGACTGGATGGAACGCAACCTCGACAAGCGCGTCGAGACCTGCTTCCCGGTGGAGGGCAAGAAGCTGATCCTGCGCGTCAAGAAGGAACTGGAAAGCTACCTCACCGACAACACCCACAGCTGGAGCCTGCAGTCGGACGGTCGTTACATCCGCAACACGCCGACCGGCAACCAGAACCCGCGCAGCGCCCAGGCGACCTTGCTGGATCGGCTTAGCAGCCCGGTGTTGGCGGTTCGTTAAACGCTCGATGGGCGGGAGGCAGGCTCAGCTTTTGTGGCGAGGGAGCTTGCTCCCGCTGGGCTGCGCAGCAGCCCTGAAGCCATTCAGCTCGGTGTATCAGGAAAGCTTCCATTTCAGGCAGATCCTGCGACTGCTGCGCAGTCGAGCGGGAGCAAGCTCCCTCGCCACGGGGGAGCGTGCCGTGGTGCCGATCAGTGAATGTTCAGCACAATCCCAACCCGGGTCAGCCATTCCGCTTCCTGAGCGAAGTCGGCCTGGGTCAGTTGGTTTTCTTCCAGCCAGCCGTCCGGGAATATCACATCCAGTTGATCACCATTGGCATGCAGGGTTACCTGGGGCATTTCCTGGGTGCCGCGGATGTGGTGGAAGAGGATTGCGAAGCGCAACAGCACGCACAAGCGGATCAGCTTGATGCCGTCATCGCCGAACTCGGCGAATTTATCCTTGGGAATATTGCGCCGGTGGCCGCGCACCAATAGCGCAAGCATCTGCTGGTCTTCGCGGGAGAAACCCGCCAGGTCCGAGTGCTCGATCAGGTAAGCGCCGTGCTTGTGGTAATGGTAGTGGGCGATGTCCAGGCCGACTTCGTGCACCTTGGCGGCCCAGCCCAGCAGTTCGCGCCAGACACCGTCGTTCAGGTCCCAGTCGTCGGCCACCTGGTCGAAGGCGTGCAGGGCCTTGCGCTCGACCCGCGCCGCCTGCTCCTGGTCGACGTGGTAACGCTCCATGAGCGAGCCGAGGGTGCGTTCGCGGACGTCTTCGTGATGATGGCGCCCCAGCAAGTCGTAGAGCACGCCCTCACGCAGGGCACCTTCGCAGTGATCCATACGTTGCAGCTCGAGGGCGTCGAAAATCGCCTCGAGAATCGCCAGGCCCGCCGGGAAAATCGCCCGGCGATCAGGCTTGATACCTTCGAAGTCGATCTTGTCCGATTCGCCCAGCTTGAACACCTTGCGCTTGAGCCAGGCCAGGCCTTCGGCATTGACCTCGCCACTGCCATGGCCGCCAGCCTTGAGCGCCAGGCCGATGGCGCGGATGGTGCCCGAGGAGCCGATGGCTTCATCCCAGGTCAGGCGGTGCAGCGCGTGCTCGATGCTCATGATTTCCAGGCGCGCCGCCGTGTAGGCCTGGGCGTAGCGGGCCGGGGTGATCTTGCCGTCGCGGAAGTAGCGCTGAGTGAAGCTGACGCAACCCATTTGCAGGCTTTCGCGCAACAGTGGTTCGAAGCGCTGGCCGATGATGAACTCGGTACTGCCGCCGCCGATGTCCGCCACCAGGCGCTTGCCCGGGGTGTCGGCCAAGGTATGGGAAACACCCAGGTAGATCAGGCGGGCCTCTTCACGGCCGGAGATGACTTCCACCGGATGACCGAGGATCTCTTCGGCGCGCCGGATGAATTCGCCGCGGTTGCGCGCCTCGCGCAGGGCATTGGTGCCGACGATGCGCACCGCGCCCAGGGGCATGCCGTTGATCAGTTGGGCGAACCGTTTGAGGCAGTCGAGGCCGCGCTGGATGGATTCTTCGCTCAGTTGACGTTCTTCGTCGATACCGGCGGCCAGCTGGACCTTCTCGCCGAGTCGCTCAAGAATGCGGATTTCCCCGTTCTGGGCCTTGGCGACGACCATGTGAAAGCTGTTGGAGCCCAGGTCTATGGCAGCGATCAGGGACAGATTCTTGGCTTGGGATAGCGGCATGGTCAAAAAGTCTCGGTCGGTAACCTTGCCATCCTGCCACGATCGACCGCTTACGCCAACGCGCCTGATCCAAACCCTTGACCCAGAGCAGCTTGGCTTGGCTTCTGTGGCGAGGGAGCTTGCTCCCGCTGGGCTGCGCAGCAGCCCCAAATGAATCAATCCGATACATCAGGAATAAACGGCTGGCAGGGCCTGCGAC